>NZ_JADDIL010000002.1:0-196960 GCF_020826795.1 Microtetraspora sp. AC03309
CCTACGGACGCCGACCCCCGTCGCCCCGTCGCCCCGTCGCCCCGTCGCCGTCGGCCCGACGGGCCCGACGGAACGGAAGCCGTTCACGATCGTGCTGGGAAAGCTCCGCACGAACGCCGCGCCATCTCGTCCAATCCCAATCCCATTCCCATGACCCCGGCGTCGCGCGGTTCGCATAAGGATCTCGCGTGGGGCCTTGTCGCGGCCCGCGTCTGCTTCCTGTCTTGGGCGACCGCGCTTCATGCGCAACACTCGAATTACCGCTTTATCGCACAAAAAGGATAATTAACGCAAAGAGCCATTTAAGGGTGAAACGCCCGATTTTTGCGTGAATTGGTCATGCGCGGGGAGTCCGCGGGTGAGGGCACCCGCGCGGTGGCCGGATGTGAGCTGCTTCCCGGCGGAGACGCGAAAAAGGGGCCCGGCTGGATGCCGGGCCCCTTCGTCGTCGCGGAAGGGCTGAGTTTTACCTCAGCTCAGATCGCTGATCAGTGATCAGACGATCTTGCCGGACCAGAGGTTCTTGGCCGCGGAGTAGACGCCGTACAGCTCACCGTCGAAGTACGGCGAGAAGCTGGTGTCGTAACGGTTGTTGCCGTCGGTGTCGGAGACGCCGATGGTCACACCGTTCAGGTAGCCCAGACGGCGGCCGTTGTTGTAGTTCACCAGCCAGGAGGAGCCGATGGCGCCCTCACCGGTGAACGACGACTTGGTGCCGATGAGTTCCTCGCCCTTGATGGCCGGGGCCTGGACCGCGAAGGTCTTGCCGTAGGTCCACTTGAGGGTCTTGCCGGTGAAGGCGTTGTTGCCGTCGGGGTGAACGCCGCTCGGGTAGCCGAACACGAAGACCGGCTTGCCGACCTTCTGGTTGTAGGCCAGACCCTGACCACCGACGTTGTCGCCCAGGCGGCCGACGTCCTTCAGACCGATCTGGAAGAACTTGCCGGTGACCTTGTAGTCAACGTCGTAGTTGATCCAGTAGGTGCGGGTGATGTACTTGCCGCCCGACTGGAAGTAGAAGGTCTTGCCGTCGGTGGAGACGCCGTCCTTCCAGCCCTCAGGCTTGGTGTCGGACTTGACGTCGGTGACGCCGGTGCCCTCCTTGAAGGGGCCGAAGGAGGCGGTGCCCTCAGGGTTGAGCTTCTTCCAGTCGTCCCGCTTGACGTAGACCTTCTCGGACCCCGGCGTGCCCTCCTTGACAACCTCGTTCGTCACGAACGGGGTCATCTTGGCGTGCCCACGCACGGTGGAGGGGGACTTCTCGATGCGGTCCACGTCGGCCTTGGCCTCGGCCTCGGTCTCCCAGACCTTCGTGTAGTGGCGGTCGGCGCTCACGCTCTCGGGCAGGACGCCGTTGTAGACGGTCACGAACGCGTAGTCGCGGTCGCCGTCCTCGTAGACGTCGTAGTCGTAGTGCGTGAAGGCCTGCTTGCCGACGTAGATGCCCCACGGGGTCTTGGCCTGGTAGTAACCCGGGACGAAGACCCACTTGTCGAGGGTGGCCTTGTTCGACTCGGTGTCGTAGACGCAGTGGCCGGCCGTGGCGACCAGGTTGCGGTACGCGGACTGGACCGAGGTGGCGGAGCACCAGTGCGGCTTGCCGTCCCCGCCCTTGAAGAACACCTTGCCCGTGGTCTTGGGCAGGTTGACGTTCTTCGACTTGGCGGTCGTCTTCTTCTCGTCGCCGATCGCGGGCACGACGCCGGGCTTGCTGTCAGCCGCGGGGCCGCCCTTGGAGACGTGCTTGGCGACGATCTTCGTCTCCACGCCGTACGGCGTGGCGTTGATCAGGTTGGCCTTGGCCTCGCCGTACCAGTAGGCGGCGACCTGCTGGGCGGCCAGGTTGGTGTTCGCGAGGGGGGTACTGGCAACGTCACCGGTGGCGTTGGCCGGGGCGGCCAGGCCGGCGGCGAGCAGACCGGCGGTGGCGACGAGGCCACCATAGGCAAGAGTGCGCTTCAAGGGGTTCGCTCCTTGGTCTGTCGTGGGGCGTCAACTTGCGTCCCACCGTCAGTAAAGGGATGACAAAGGACGTTACATAAGTGTTTGCTGTGAGGGAACCCGCCAGAAAAGTTCTGAGTCAGTGGAACCAGATGGCTGGTTGACACCGTCTGAGCGATGAGGAGCGGTATTTCCGCTGATCAACTTGGGGTGAGCCCGGCGTCCGGCACCCGAGCGGCAGCGCGTCGAGTCCGCCCGCGTTGTGAGTTAAATCACAGTTTTATCTACCGAATCGGCGTAGACGGCAATCGACTAAAGACCTCTTTGCCCGTTTTGTCCCGAAAAGTCGGAACTCAAAGGGTGTCAAAGAGGGCCCTGGCGCCTGGATGGCGAGAGGCGACGAGGTCACGCCCCCGCTCCGCGGATCTTCGTCGCGTGGAAGCGGGCTCTGCACGCCGGAAGGCGAAAAGGACGCTCTCGTCCCGTGGAGGGGCATTCGCGGGCCGCGGCCTGGTATGCCGCGGCACGACCTAATGCGATCCGCCGTCCGAGGCGTCGAAGGGGACGAGCAGGGTGTGAAGCAGGGCGGCGAGCGTGCGCTGCTCGCGTTCGCCCAGACCGGCGAGCAGTTCCCGTTCGCGGCGCAGTAGGCCGGCGAAGGCGGCGTCCACCCGCTCGACGCCCCGGGCGGTCAGTCGGACGAGAACACCGCGGCGGTCCTCCGGGTCGGGGTGGCGGGTGACCAGCCCGGAGGCGACCATCCGGTCGATCCGGTTCGTCATCGTTCCCGATGTGACGAGGGTCGCCCGCAGCAGCGCCCCCGGGCTCAGCTCGTACGGCCTGCCGGCGCGCCGGAGCGCGGTGAGCACGTCGAACTCCCATGATTCGAGGTCGTGCTCGGCGAACGCCGCGCGTCGCGCCCGATCCAGGTGGCGGCTGAGCCGGGACACCCGGCTGAGCACTTCGAGTGGGGTGACGTCCAGGTCGGGGCGTTCCTGCTGCCAGGCCGCGATGAGGCGGTCCACCTCGTCTTCGGCGGCCCTGGAGTGCGACATGGTGTTGATTTTAGCTCTCTTGACATCGAGAGACTCCGGTATGGACTATCTCGACATCAAGATAAAGAGGAGCGCCCTTCATGGCACCGGACATCTGGGATCCTACGATCTACGGGACATACGCCGACGAGCGGTCCCGTCCCTTCTTCGACCTGATCACCCGCGTGGCGGCCGACGCCCCCGAACATGTCGTCGACCTCGGTTGTGGCACCGGCGAGCTCACCGCCGAACTCGCCAGACGCTGGCCCACCGCGACCGTCCACGGCATCGATTCCTCCGCCGCCATGATCGGAAAAGCTCCTCGCGGGGAGCGCCTCGAGTTCGAGGTCGCCGACATACGGGACTGGCGCCCGCGACGCCCCGCCGACGTCATCGTGTCCAACGCGGCGCTCCAGTGGATCCCCGAGCACCGCGAGCTCCTCGCCCGGTGGGCGCAGGGCCTGCCTGCCGGCGGCTGGCTCGCCTTCCAGGTGCCCGGCAACTTTGACGCGCCCAGCCACGCCCTGATCCGCCGGCTGTGCCGTACGACCTGGCGCGACGAGTTGGGCGACCTGGCGCGGGATACCCCGGTCGGTGATCCCGCCGACTATCTGGACCTGCTCGCGGGCCTCGGCTGCACCGTGGACGCCTGGGAGACCACATACGTCCATGTGCTCCCCGGTGACGACGCGGTGCTCAACTGGGTCAGGGGCACCGCCCTGCGGCCCATGCTCGCCCGGCTCGGGCCGGACCGCCGGGCCGATTTCCTGGCCGACTGCGCACGGCTGCTCGGTGACGCCTACCCACGCCGCCCGTACGGCACGGCCTTTCCCTTCCGGCGGATCTTCGTCGTCGCCAGGAAGGACAGGGAGGACAGGCAGGACAGGGAGGAACAGGCGCCGCAGGGATAGAGAAAGGAGAAGGGGAACGCGTCGCCCGACCGTCAGGCCGAGTCCCCGTCCTCCTGCTGGGGACTGCCTTTGGCGGCCTTACGGGCCTGCCGCTCCCGCGCTTTCTCCTGGTCGCGCTGGAGCTTCTCCTGCTCGCGCTGGACCTTCTCCTGCTCCTTGAGTTCGCGTTCGCGGGTCTTTTCTTGTTCTTTCAGCTCGCGTTCGCGTGCTTTCTCCTGGTCGCGCTGGGCCTTCTCCTGCTCGCGCTGCAGCTTCTTCTGCTGCTCCTTGAGTTCGCGTTCGCGGGTCTTTTCTTGTTCTTTCAGCTCGCGTTCGCGTGCTTTCTCCTGGTCGCGCTGGGCCTTCTCCTGCTCGCGCTGCAGCTTCTTCTGCTGCTCCTTGAGTTCGCGTTCGCGGGTCTTTTCTTGTTCTTTCAGCTCGCGTTCGCGTGCTTTCTCCTGCTCGCGCTGGGCCTTCTCCTGCTCGCGCTGCGCTTTCTCCTGCTCCTTGAGCTCGCGTTCCCGCGCCTTCTCGCTCTCCTTGAGCTCACGCTCCGTCGGCCGTGCCGTACGGGCGTCCGCGGGCGGGGCCAGCACCAGACCGCGGGTGGCCGCGGTGAGCTGGGGATTCGGATCGAGGCCGGTCAGTCCGTTCCACGACAGGTTGACCAGATGCGCGGCCACCTCCTCGCGCCGCGGCTTGCGCACGTCCAGCCACCACTGCCCGGTCAGCGCCGTCATCCCGACCAGCATCTGCGCGTACATCGGCGCGAGGTTCGGGTCGTAGCCGCGTTCCTTGAACTCGTCGGCCAGTACGTCCTCGACCTGGCTGGCGATGTCGCTGATCAGGCTCGCGAACGTGCCCGTCCCGGACGCGGCGTGCGAGTCGCGGACCAGGATGCGGAATCCCTCGCTGCTCTCCTCGATGTACTGGAGGAGCGCCAGCGCCGCCCGTTCCAGCTTCACCAGCGCGTGCGACGCCGACAACGCCTGCGTGACCAGGGTGAGCAGCCGCTGCATCTCCCGGTCGATGACGACCGCGTAGATGCCCTCCTTGCCGCCGAAGTGTTCGTAGACGACAGGCTTGGAGACCTTGGCGCTCGCCGCGATCTCCTCGACAGAGGTGCCGTCGAAGCCCTTCTCCGCGAAGAGCGCGCGGCCGATCTGGATCAGCTGCTCGCGTCGCTCCGCGCCCGTCATGCGTCGTCGAGATCGGGAGGAGTCGTTCACACGTCCCATGATGGCCTGTTTGGTTCCGTCGGCAGATTCCGGTACCGCCGCGGCCTCACCGCCCGGCGGGTCCAGACGCGTACGTACGGCTGTCGCCGCCGCCCCCGCCGAAGCGAGGGGCGCGACGACAGCCGGGCGGCGCCGAGAAGAGGTATCGGCGGGATCACCCAAGTCGTTTCGCCGCCAGTCGCTCGGCGTTGGGCCAGCGCACGTCGTGCGCCCAGCCGGCCTTCTCGAACCAGCGGATCATGCCCGCGCTGAGGTCGATCTGGCCCTTGAGCACGCCGTGCCTGGCGCAGGTCGGGTCGGAGTGGTGCAGGTTGTGCCACGACTCGCCGAACGACGGGATCGCCAGCCACCACACGTTGCGCGACTTGTCGCGGACCTCGAAGGCCTCGTCACCGAAGACGTGGCAGATCGAGTTGATCGACCAGGTGACGTGGTGCAGCAGGCCGATGCGGATCAGGGTGCCCCAGAAGAAGGCGGTGACCGCACCCTGCCAGGACCAGGTCACCAGCCCGCCGAGTACCGCCGGCAGCAGCATCGAGGTGGCGGCCAGCGCCGGGAACCACTTGTGCAGCTTCATGATGTCCGGGTCCTTGACCAGGTCCGGAGCGTACTTCTCGCGGTTGGTGCGCTCGGACTCGAACAGCCAGCCCATGTGCGCGTAGAGCAGCCCCTTGGACAGGGACTTGAAGCCCGGACCGAACCGCCACGGTGAGTGGGGGTCGCCCTCCTTGTCGGAGAACTTGTGGTGCTTGCGGTGGGTCGCGACCCAGTCGAGCACGGACATCTCGAGCGAGAGGCTGCCGGCGATCCCCAGGATGAGCTTCAGGGGGCGGGTGGCCTTGAACGACCCATGCGTGAAGTAGCGGTGGAAGCCCACGGTGACCCCGAGGCCGGTCACGACGTAGAAGACCGCGAAGATGATCACGTCGCTCCAGCCCAGGCCCCATCCCCAGGCGAACGGCACGGCGGCGAACAGCGCGATGATGGGAGCTCCGACGACGATGCCGAAGGTGATCAGTTCGGCTCGGGTTTTCGGCTCCGGCTCGAACTCCGGCTTGGGCTGCTGTGCAGGACGTTCGGTGAGGACAGTCATGGGCTACCTCGCGAAGATGTGGGGAAGATTGTCCGGCTACGCCACCGTAACCTACGCCATCGTAAGTTAGGAATTCCTAAGCCGCGAATGTAGGGAAGGTGACTCATTCCCACCCCAACTCGTGGCGCATCCATGCCTTGTGGAAGTGTCACTAGGTCTGCTAAAAGCGTGGGCCCTCGGCGGCTGCGGAGCCAGGGTGGCGGGGCAACCTTTGCGCCAGGTTGGCGGCCCCCTGGAGGACCTGTCCCGCTCGCACCGTGCCGGTCGCGAATCGCGTTGAGTATTCGGATTGCGACGGAGAGTCATTCAAACTAGTGTTCGATTAACCAGCGACCTGCCCGATCCGCCGACGTTCGGCCCCGAGCAGCGCAAGCAGCGCGCGGCGGAAGGAGCGCGGCGCTACTGGGAGACCGAGCGAGATGAGCGCGAGTCCCTCAGGCGGGCGGGCCGGGACGACGCGGCTGCGATGGTCGGCGGGCTCTCGGAGAGGGATCTCCTCATTGCCGGCGTGGTGGCCTGTCGGTGCGAAGGGGGGAAGAGCAAGCCGGGCCGTCGTTATGACCGGGTCGCTTCCATGAACAGCGACCCGGGTTTGATCCGCTTCTTCCTTCGATTCTCGGGAGTTGTCGGCGTGGATCGCGCCGATCTGGCCTTCCCCATCTGCATCCATGAGACGGCGGACCGGTTCGGGAGTCCCGTCATCAAGAGGCATCGGCCCATGACGGCGCGTAGCAATGTGGGGGACGACTGCCACGGATGCCTCCGGGTGGAGGTTCGCCGCGGCGCGTGGCTTTATCGAAAGATCGAGGGTTGGGTCGAGGGGATCTTCCGAGCCGCATCCGGCGAATCAGCAGAGCATGCCGTCGATCGGTAAGCTAGGGCGAGGCTCCGAACCTTCTTAGAAGGTTCGAGACCATCCCGGGTCGTCTAACCAGGCAGGACAACGTCTTTTGGTGTCGTTTGTAGGGGTTCGAATCCTCTCCCGGGAGCAGTAAGAACGGGTTCGGGGCCTGGTCGGGTGGTGAGACCGGCCAGGCTTCTTCCTTGTCCGGACCTTTCCGGCCGGGAACCGGGCCGGTCGCTCATCGCGGGCATGGGCGCACCGCGCGTCCGCCGCGACGCTCCGATCACTCGCGTCTTCGCGACGGCGTTCGGCCCGATCGGGCGGCTCGCTGTCACGGCGTCTTCGCTCGCCGGGACCGCCCGCTGTCGGGCTGTTTTCGGCTGAGGAAGCAGCGCCGTGGTTACTGTCCGGAGTGTCCGGCAAGGTGAACATCGGGACCAGCGTCCTGACCCGGGCACACCGGCGTACTCGGCCGCGGGTAACGGTGCTTCGCCGTCACGTTGCGTGACCCCGAGCCGAGGGCGGCGTTCCAGGTGGGGGCTGGATTCCGGTTGGGGGACGGCAGGTAAGCTCACCTTGTCGAGTGGGTGACCGTGCGACGCCCTGGCGGTAGCCGTACGTGATCCTCAAGCCGACCCGTTTCAATCGCGGATCCGAGGGAGCCCCCGCAAGTGAGTGTGCCGCGCCCTGCCGCCGTCATCGTCCTCGCCGCGGGCGAGGGCACCCGGATGAAGTCGAGAACCCCCAAGGTCCTGCACGAGCTGTGCGGTCGCGCGCTCGTCGATCACATGCTCGGCGCGGCCCGCGGGCTGGAGCCCGAGCGGCTGATCGTGGTGATCGGCCATGCCCGTGAGCAGGTCGAGGCCCATCTGGCCGGGAGCGCGCCGGACGCGCGCACCGTCGTCCAGTCCAGGCAGAACGGCACCGGCCACGCCGTGCGCACCGTCCTCGAGGCGGTCGGCACGATCAACGGCACGGTCCTCGTCACGTACGGCGACACGCCGCTGCTGCGCGCCGAGACGCTGAGCGCCCTGGTGGAACGGCACGCCGAGGACGGCAACGCCGTCACCGTGCTCACCGCGGTGGTGCCCGATCCGACGGGATACGGGCGGATCATCCGCGACACCACCGGCGCCGTCCTGGAGATCGTCGAGGAGAAGGACGCCACACCCGAGCAGCGAGCGGTCACCGAGATGAACTCGGGCGTCTACGCCTTCGACGGGTTGCTGCTCGCCGACGCGGTCAAGCGGGTGGGCGCGGCCAACGCCCAGGGTGAGGAATACCTCACCGACGTGCTGTCCATCCTGCGGGAGGACGGCCACCGCGTGGGGGCGCACGTCGCGGCCGACTACGTGGAGGTCGAGGGCGTCAACGACCGGGTCCAGCTCGCCTTCGCCCGGCAGGTGCTCAACGACCGCATCCTCAAGGCGCACATGCGGGCGGGGGTCACGATCGTCGACCCGTCCAGCACGCTGGTCGACGCCGGGGTGGTCATCGGCCCCGACGCCGTGATCCTCCCCGGGACCCAGCTCCACGGTGCGACGAGCGTGGGCGGTGGCGCCAGGATCGGCCCGGCCACGACGCTGACCGACACCGTGGTGGGCGAGGACGCCGTGGTGCGCAACGCGGTCTGCGAGGGCGCCGAGATCGGCGCGGAGGCGTCGGTCGGCCCGTTCGCCTACCTGCGCCCCGGCACCCGTCTCGGGCGCAAGGGGAAGATCGGGACATACGTCGAGACCAAGAACGCCGCGATCGGCGACGGCTCCAAGGTGCCGCACCTGACCTATGTCGGGGACGCGACCATCGGGACCGGGTCCAACATCGGCGCGGCGTGCGTCTTCGTGAACTACGACGGCGTCGACAAGCACCACACGGTCGTGGGCGACCACGTCCGGATCGGCAGCGACAACATGCTGGTCGCTCCGGTGCGGGTGGGTGACGGCGCCTACACCGCCGCCGGCTCGGTGATCACCAATGACGTCCCGCCAGGGGCGATGGCGGTGGCCAGGGGCAGGCAGCGCAACATTGAAGGATGGGTCACGCGCCGTCGTGCCGGGACCTCTTCGGCCGAGGCCGCCCGGCTCGCTCTGGCGGCGCAGGAAGAGGTCGACCAGGAATAGCGACCGAACAAGCGGCGCGAGGCCGTACGCAGTCAGCAAGGAGAGATCGAGGCGCGGGAGACCGCGTAACTTCCCGAGGGGAAACAGCCGCCGTGAGCGTGCACAGCGAGCGAGCAAGGGGGCACAGCGAGGTGCCGCGGGTACGGATGACGAGTTGCCGGATGGTGGCCGCATGTTCGGCGAGGAGAGCGTCGTGAGTGGAATCAAGGCGGCGGGCGAGCGGAACCTGATGTTCTTCTCGGGCCGGGCGTTTCCCGAGCTGGCCGAGGAGGTGGCGTCGAACCTCGGGGTGGAGATCACTCCGACGGCGTTGCGCGACTTCGCGAACGGCGAGATCTACGTGCGCTATCTGGAGTCCGTCCGGGGCTGCGACGCGTTCGTGATGCAGTGCCACACCGCTCCGATCAACAAATGGATCATGGAGCAGCTGATCATGGTCGATGCCCTGAAGCGGGCCTCGGCCAAGCGCATCACCGTGATCATGCCGTTCTTCGGGTACGCCCGGCAGGACAAGAAGGGGCGCGGCCGCGAGCCGATCACGGCGCGGCTGATGGCTGACCTGTTCAAGCAGGCGGGCGCGGACCGGCTGATGTCGATCGATCTGCACACCTCGCAGATCCAGGGCTTCTTCGACGGCCCGGTGGACCACCTGTTCGCCTCGCCGGTGCTGATCGACTATCTGCGGGACAAGCTCGACCCCGCGACCACGACGATCGTCTCGCCCGACACCGGCCGCGTGCGGCTGGCCGAGCGCTGGTCGGACGCGCTGGGCACCCAGGTGGCGTTCATCCACAAGCGGCGGGACCTCGACGTGGCGAACCAGGTCAAGGTGCACGAGGTGGTCGGCCGTGTCAAGGGACGCACCTGCGTTCTCATCGACGACATGATCGACACGGGCGGCTCGATCTGCAAGGCGGCCGACGCGCTGTACGAGCACGGCGCGACCGACGTGATCGTGGCGGCGACGCACGCGGTGTTCTCCGACCCGGCGGTGGACCGGCTGAAGAACTCCCGGATCTCCGAGGTGGTCGTCACCAACACGCTGCCGCTGGCGGAGGACAAGAGGTTCGACAGCCTGACCGTGCTGTCGATCGCACCGCTGATCGCGCGCGCCATCGAGCAGGTCTTCACCGACGGTTCGGTGACCAGCCTCTTCGAGGGCGACAGCTGATCGCTCGTGACCCGCGGGTCCCCGCCATCGTGGAGTGGCGGGGGCCGCGGTTCGGGTAGGCTGCTCAAGTTGCGCTCGTAACGCCTTCCGCTAGGGCGGGTGAGGGGGAGCGCGTCATCCATAACGATCATCCCTAGGAGATGTGCCGTGTCTGAGGTTCGCATCGCCGCTGAGCTCCGTACGGAGTTCGGCAAGGGCGCCGCTCGCAAGATCCGCCGCGCCGACAAGGTCCCCGCCGTCCTGTACGGCCACGGCACCGACCCGAGGCACCTGACGCTGCCGGGCCACGAGGTCCTGCTGGCCCTGCGTACGGCCAACGTGCTGATCCACCTGCAGGGTGAGGTGGACGAGCTGGCGCTGCCCAAGGGTGTCCAGCGTGACCCGATCAAGGGCTTCGTCGAGCACGTCGACCTGCTCCTGGTCAAGCGGGGCGAGAAGGTCACCGTCGAGATCCCGGTCACCGTCACCGGTGACGTGGTCGGCGGCGCCCTGCTCGACCAGCAGCTGGTGACGGTCTCGGTCGAGGCCGAGGCGACGCACATCCCGGCCGGTGTCGAGGTGGACGTCGAGGGCAAGGAGGTCGGCTTCGCCGTTAACGCGAGCGACCTGAACCTGCCGAACGGCGTCACCCTCGCGGGCGACCCGGAGGCGCTGGTCCTGCACGTCGTCGCGGCTCAGGTGGCGGAGCTGCCGGCCGAGGGCGAGGCCGTCGCGGCCGAGGCCGCCGAGGGCGAGGCTCCGGCCGAGGCCGCCGAGTAGGAACGTTTCGCGTGAGAGGGTCCTCCACAGGATGTCCTGTGGAGGACTTCTCCGTATGAGGAGACGGTGATGGAGGATCAGCGCTGGCTGGTCGTCGGCCTGGGCAACCCGGGGCCGGAGTACGCCGGTAACCGGCACAACGCGGGATTCATGGTGCTGGACGAGCTGGCGGCGCGGGTCGGCGGCCGGTTCAAGGTGCACCGGTCGCGGGCGGAGATCGTCGAGGGCCGGCTGGCGGGTGCTCCCGCTGTGCTGGCGAAGCCGCTGTCGTTCATGAACTTGTCCGGCGGTCCGGTGAAGGCGCTCGCGGACTTCTACAAGGTGGCCCCAGCCAATGTCGTCGTGATCCATGACGAGCTGGACATCCCGTACGGCGCCCTGCGGGCGAAGCTGGGCGGCGGCGACAACGGGCACAACGGCCTCAAGTCGATCACCAAGTCCCTGGCGACGCGGGACTACCTGCGGATCAGGTTCGGGATCGGCCGGCCGCCGGGCCGGATGGACGCGGCGGCCTTCGTTCTGAAGGACTTCGCGACGGTGGAGCGCAAGGACCTGCCGTTCCTGGTGGACCGGTCGGCGGACATGGTGGAGTCGCTGATCCGGGTGGGGCTGGAGGCCACGCAGAACACCTTCCACGCGGCCGACCTGAACCCGGTCAAGCCTCCTCGCTGACGGCGTCCCCGGCGGTGGGGCGGTCGCGGTCCCGCCAGAGCATGAGGTTCTGGAAGAGCTCGGCCTGCTCGATCGCGTCGTCGAGGGCGTGGTGGGTGTGCCGGCGGGTGGATCTCACCTCGCGCGGCATCTGCCGTTTGGTGGACCAGGCGATCGGGACGCCGGCCTTCGCCGCGTAGAGCGTCTTGATGTCGATGCACCGGGAATGTCCGAACGGAGATTCCCCGGTGAATTTCATGAAATACCAGTAGATCCACATCCAGTCGTAGGAAAGCGGGAACGCGGCCAGCACGGGCAGCGTGTTCCCGCAGACCTCGCGCACCCAGGCCGCGGCTGCGCTCATCGCCTCAGCCGGGTGCCATCCCTCCCTGATCAGCGCGTCGCGGTCGAGGCCGCTCACGGCGAGGGCGGCGGGCACGTAGTCGTCGCTGATCGGGCGGAGTTCGGCGTAGAAGGTCGCCGATTCCGGTTCGGGCCTCTCGAACGTCCTTCCCGCCATACGTCCGGCGACCGCCATGCCGAAACTCACCATGGAATAAGGGCCGGGAATGGGCCCGTCGGCTTCGATATCAACGGATATATACGTTTCGGCTTTCACGGATTCTCCTCAAGCGTGGCCATTCGGCCGCTAGCATGCCGTCACTGTCGGTAAGCGTTCAGTGACAGTTCGATGGCAAATCGACCATTCGCGGGGAGGCGGGGGGCGTGCAGGAGGGCGAGTTGGCCGCGGCGGCCGTGAGCATGCCGGGGGGCGTGTCCGCGTCTCCTGTCTCCCGGCCGCCGAAATGGGCCTCGCGGTACCGCTTCCACGCGGCACTCGTCGACATCGCCTGTGCTCTCCTCGCTGGAACCACCGCTGTCGCGGCCCGGTTCGGCGAGGTTACTCCGTACGTCGCCCCCTATGTCGTGATGAGCGGGATGCTGCCGCTCCTGTGGTCGTGCTCGCTGGCGATCAACCGGGCGTACGAGCCGCGCCTGATCGGGGTGGGCTCCGAGGAGTTCCGCCGGATCGCCCAGTCCGGCTTCACGCTGACCGCCGCCGTCGCGATCGCCGCGTACGTGACGAAGACCGACATCGCCCGCGGTTACGTGGTGCTGGCCCTCCCGGTGATGACCGTGCTCACCCTCTGCGCCAGGTACGGCATGCGCCGCAGGCTGCACCGGCGCTGGGCGAGGGGCGGCTGCATGCGCAGGGTCGTGGCGGTCGGCCACCGGGCCGCGATCACGGATCTGACGCGCAGGTTCCGGCGCGAGCGCTACCACGGGATGGAGATCGTCGCCGCCTGCGTGCCGTACGACGCCTCGGGAGAGGTGGAGGGCGTGCCGGTGCTCGGCGACTTCACCGACGTCCCCCTGGTGGTGGAGCAGGCCGGGGCGGACACGGTGGCCGTGCTGGCCTGCCCCGAGCTGGACGGTACGGCGCTGCGGCGGCTGGCGTGGCGGTTGGAGCGCAGCCGTACGGACCTGGTCGTCGCGCCCGCGCTGATGGAGGTGGCCGGGCCGCGCACCACGATCAGGCCCGTGGCGGGGCTGCCGCTGCTGCACGTGGAACATCCGGAGCTGGCCGGGATCCGGCAGCTCATCAAGAACGCCTTCGACCGGATCGTGGCGGGAGTGGCGCTCGTCGTGCTGTCCCCGCTGCTCGCCGTCCTGGTGGTGGCCGTACGCGTGTCGAGCCCGGGACCGGCGCTGTTCCGGCAGACGCGGGTCGGCAAGGACGGCGCGGAGTTCACCATCCTGAAGTTCCGCACGATGTGGCAGGACGCGGAGGCGCGGAAGGTCGATCTCGTCAGCGACGCGGGCGGGGTGCTGTTCAAGATCCGTCAGGACCCGCGGGTGACGCCGATGGGAAGCTGGCTGCGGCGCCGCTCGCTGGACGAGTTGCCCCAGCTGATCAACGTGGTGAAGGGACACATGTCCTTGGTGGGGCCGCGTCCGCCGCTGCCGGAGGAGGTCGCACGGTACCGTGACGACGTCCGCAGGCGGCTCGTGGTCCGCCCGGGGATGACAGGCCTGTGGCAGGTGAACGGGCGATCGGACCTGTCATGGGAGGAATCAGTGCGGTTGGACCTGCGTTACGTCGAGAGCTGGTCTCTCATGCTGGATCTGCAGATCCTGTGGAAGACGTGGTCGGCCGTGATACGCGGGGCGGGAGCTTACTGAATGACGATGCGGGACGACCACACTCTGGCCGGTGAGCTGGCGTCGGAGGCGGGTGAGCTGCTGCTGCGGCTCCGCGACCGCCACGGCTTCGCCGATCCGAAGGCGTTGAAGGACGCGGGAGACCGCGGGTCGCATGACTATCTGATGGAGGCCCTGGCGCGGTTCCGGCCGGACGACAGCGTTCTGTCGGAGGAGGCCACGCGCGAGGAGCGGCTGGATCCCCGGAGGCTCTCCGCCGAGCGGGTCTGGATCGTCGATCCGCTGGACGGCACCCGCGAGTTCGCCGAGGAGGGCAGGTCCGACTGGGCGGTCCACGTGGCGCTGTGGGAGGGCGACGCGCTGACGGCCGGCGCCGTGGCGCTTCCGGCCCAGGGGAGGACGCTCACCACCGGGGAGCCGCCCCTGCTGCCCCGGGCGTCCGGGCGCTTCCGCATCGCGGTCAGCCGGACCCGACCGCCCGAGTTCGTGGCGAAGCTGGCGCACGAGGTGGGCGCGGAGCTGGTGCCGATCGGCTCGGCGGGCGCCAAGATCGCCGCGGTGCTGACGGGCGCGGTCGAGGCGTACGTGCACGCGGGCGGCCAGTACGAGTGGGATTCGGCCGCTCCGGTCGCCGTCGCGCTCGCCGCGGGCGCCCACGCGAGCAGAATCGACGGCTCGCCGCTCGTGTACAACCAAGCCGACCCCTCATTGCCGGATATCCTGGTCTCCCTACCGGATCTGGCGCCAACGTTGCTCGCCGGCATCCGTGACCTGCACCGCTAGCCCGTCGAAGGAATCCCCTAATGCTTCAGCGCGACTACACGACGTCGCAGCTCGACGTCCTGGAGGCCGAGGCGATCCACATCATGCGTGAGGTCGCGGCCGAGTTCGAGCGCCCTTGTCTGCTGTTCTCCGGCGGCAAGGACTCCATCGTCATGCTCCGCATCGCGGAGAAGGCGTTCTGGCCGGCGCCGATCCCCTTCCCCCTCATGCACGTGGATACGGGGCACAACTTCCCTGAGGTCATCGAGTTCCGCGACCGGCGGGCCGACGAGCTGAGCGCCCGGCTCGTGGTGGCCAGCGTGCAGGACTCGATCGACTCCGGGCGCGTCTCCGAGGAGACCGGGCGGCGCGCCTCGCGCAACCGGTTGCAGACGACGACGCTGCTGGACGCCATCGAGGAGCACGAGTTCGACGCCGTGTTCGGTGGAGCCCGGCGGGACGAGGAGAAGGCGCGGGCCAAGGAGCGGGTCTTCTCCTTCCGTGACGACTTCGGCCAGTGGGATCCGAAGAACCAGCGTCCCGAGCTGTGGAACCTGTACAACTCGAAGATCCGCAAGGGTGAGCACATCCGCGTGTTCCCGCTGTCCAACTGGACCGAGCTGGACATCTGGGACTACATCCGGCGCGAGGGCATCGAGATCCCGTCGATCTACTTCTCGCACACGCGGACGGTGTTCGAGCGGGACGGCATGCTGCTCCCCGACGCCGAGGTGGTGCGGCGCGGTGAGGACGAGCCGCTGTTCGAGGCCGTCGTCCGCTACCGCACGGTCGGTGACATGACGTGCACCGGCGCCGTGGCGTCCACGGCCGCGACGGTCGAGGAGATCATCGAGGAGATCGCGGTGACGCGGATCACCGAGCGCGGCGCGACGCGTGCCGACGACCGCGCCTCGGAGGCCGCGATGGAGGACCGCAAGAAGGAAGGCTACTTCTAAATGGACATCCTTCGTTTCGCCACCGCGGGTTCGGTCGACGACGGCAAGTCCACCCTGATCGGGCGGTTGCTGTTCGACTCCAAGGCCATCTTCGAGGACCAGTTGGAGGCGGTCGAGCGGACCTCGCGCGACCGCGGCACCGAGTACACCGACCTGTCGCTGCTCACCGACGGCCTGCGCGCCGAGCGGGAGCAGGGCATCACGATCGACGTGGCGTACCGCTACTTCGCGACGCCCAAGCGGAAGTTCATCATCGCCGACACTCCGGGACACATCCAGTACACCCGGAACATGGTCACCGGCGCGTCCACCGCCGACCTGGCGATCATCCTGATCGACGCCCGCAAGGGCGTGCTCGAGCAGTCGAGGCGGCACGCCTTCCTGACGACGCTGCTTCGTGTGCCGCACCTGGTCCTCGCGGTGAACAAGATGGACCTGGTCGACTACGCCGAGGAGCGGTTCGAGGAGATCCGGGAGGAGTTCACCGCGTTCGCGTCGAAGCTGAACGCGGCGGACCTCACATTCATCCCGATCTCGGCGCTGCACGGCGACAACGTGGTCTCCCGCTCGGAGAACATGCCCTGGTACCAGGGGACGTCGCTGCTGCACCACCTGGAGAACGTGCACATCGCCTCCGACCGGAACCTGGTCGACGTGCGCTTCCCCGTGCAGTACGTGATCAGGCCGCACAGCGCGACCAGCCAGGAGCTGCACGACTACCGGGGATACGCCGGGCAGGTGGCCGGCGGCGTGCTGAAGCCGGGTGACGAGGTCACGCACCTGCCGTCGGGGCTGACCACACGCATCGCGGCGATCGACACGTTCGACGGACCGGTCGAGGAGGCGTTCCCGCCCATGTCGGTCACCCTCCGGCTGGAGGACGACATCGACATCTCGCGGGGCGACCTGATCTGCCGGCCGCACAACCAGCCGAGCGTCGCGCAGGAGCTCGACGCGATGGTCTGCTGGATGGCCGACTCGGTGAAACTCCAGCCCCGGTCCAAGCTGATCATCAAGCACACGACGCGTACGGCACGGGCCCTGGTCAGGGATCTGCAGTACCGGCTGGACGTCAACACGCTCCACCGGGACGAGGCGGCGACGTCGCTGGGTCTCAACGAGATCGGCCGGGTGTCCCTGCGGATCACTCAGCCGCTGTTCGTCGACGACTACTCGCGCAACCGGCTCACCGGCGGGTTCATCCTCATCGACGAGGCGACGAACGGCACCGTCGGCGCCGGGATGATCGTCGACGCGCGGTAGATCATCAGCCGTTCCATGAACGGCTGATTACCTTCCGCGCTAGGGTCGTCACGTTCCGCATCCACAGCGTGGAGGGTTCGTGACTGACGCTCAGCCGATGATCTTCGTGGGTGGGCTCGGCCGCAGCGGCACCACATTGCTGGAGCGGCTGCTGGGCGAGTTCCCCGGAGCCGTGCCGCTCGGAGAGGTCGTCCATCTCTGGGCGCGCGGCGTCCACGCCGACGAGCCGTGCGGGTGCGGAGAGACGTTCTCCCGCTGCCCTTTCTGGGGCAAGGTGGGCGACCTGGCCTTCGGTCGCTGGAAGGCGAGCGAGGCCGATCGCCTGCTCCGGCTGCGGGCCCGGGTGGACCGCACCCGTCACGTCCCGTTCCTCGCCTTCGGCAGGGGGCGGCGCGCGGCCGAACTCGATGAATACGTGTCGGCCTACGCCTCCGTCTACGCCGCCGCCGCCGAGGTCGCCGACGGCGACTGGGTGATCGACTCCAGCAAGCACGCCTCCCTGGCGTACTGCCTGGCGGCGGCCGAGGCGACGCGGGCGCGCCTGCGGGTCGTCCATGTCGTACGCGATCCGCGAGCGGTCGCCGCGTCCTGGCGCAGCGACGTGCGGCGGCCGGAGGACGGTCGGCCGATGGCCCGATGGGCGCCGGGACGGACGGCCGTCCACTGGCTGGTCCAGAACCTCGCCTTCGAGCTGCTCCGCAGGCGGGGCGTGCCCGTCATCCGGGTCCGTTATGAGGACCTGCTGGGGCGGCCGGCCGAGACGCTGCGTGAGCTGGCCGCCGAGCTGCGGGTGGCGCGCGCGCGTGACGCGCTGCTGTTTCTCGACGATCAGGAGGCGCTGCTCGGCGTGGCGCACACGGTGTCCGGCAATCCGATGCGGTTCGTCGTCGGGCGGGTGCGGTTCAGTGCGCGCCGGGCCGCGTTGCCGTTCGTTCACCGCCTGCTGGTCACCGCGCTGACCTGGCCGTTGCTCCTCCGGTACGGCTATCGCCTCGCGCCGCGGCCGGAGGCCCTGGGATGAAGCCGTCCGTGGGCGTCGTGATCCCCACCAGGGGAGACCGGCCCGAGCTGCTCGCGGCGGCGGTGTCGGGCGTGCTCGATCAGGAGTACGGTCGGCGGCTCCGGGTCGTCGTGGTGGTCGACGGCGGCGACGTCACCCGATCCGCCGAGCAGGTCGCCGACGTGGTGGCGGCGACCCGGGGGAGCGTCCGGGTGATCGCCAACCGGTGCACGCCCGGCTTGCCGGGCTCCCGCAACACGGGCATCGCCGAGCTGGACACCGACCTGGTGGCGTTCTGCGACGACGACGATCTGTGGCTGCCCGGCAAGCTCGCGGCGCAGGTGGCGGCGCTGGTCGAGGAGCCGGGGGCCGACTTCGCGAGTTGCGCGATCCAGGTCGAGTACGGCTCCCGCCGGGTGCCCCGGCTGGCCGGTGCCGACCGGGTGACCCGGGCCGACCTCACCAGGTCGCGGATGGTGATGGTGCACTCCTCGACCTTCCTCTTCCGCGCGGCCGCGGCCTATCGGGCCGACGAGAGCGCCCCGGGCGGGCAGAACGAGGACTGGGACCTCGCGTTGCGCGCGGCGCGGCGGCATCCCATCGTGCACGTGGATCAGCCGCTCGTCCGGGTGCGCTGGGGTGCGTCCGGATACGCCACGAAATGGGCGGAACGGATCGCCGGGCTGGAGTGGATGCTGGCCCGGCACGCCGACCTGGAGACGGATCCCCGAGGCGCCGCCCGGATCTACGGCCAGATGGCGTTCCACCACGCCGCGCTCGGCCATCGCAGGGACGCCGGCCGGTGGGCGTGGAAGGCATTTTCCACCCGCCGGGGCGAGCCGCGGGCGGCCATGGCACTGGCGGTCGCGACCGGCCTGGTGCCGGCGCGCGCGGTGCTCGGGCTGCTGCACACGCGCGGCCGGGGCATCTGATGCCGGCGGCCCGGGTGGCGGTCGCCGGAGTGGAGCTTGACCCGCTCACTGAGGGCGAGGTCGTGACGCGGGTGTTCGACGACCTGCGCCGTGGCCGGGGCGGCCACCTGGTCACCCCGAACGTCGACATCTGCCGGTTGGCCGTGCGCGACGCGGAGCTGCGCGCCCTCGTCCGGCGGGCCGACGTCGTCGTGGCGGACGGCATGCCGCTCGTGTGGGCGGCGCGGCTGCTCGGCACGCCCCTCCCCGGAAGGGTGACCGGCGCCGACCTGATCTGGGCGCTGTCGGAGGCGGCGGCGCGCCACGGCGTCCCCGTGTACCTGCTGGGCGGCCCGCCGGGGGTGGCCGACGCCGCCGCGTCGGCGCTGCGCGCACGCTGCCCGCGCCTCGCCGTGGCGGGGACGCACACTCCGCCCTTCGGGTTCGAGTCCACCCCCGGCGGGGTGACCCCGATCAGGGACGCCCTGCTCCGCGCGAAGCCCGGCCTGGTCTTCGTGGGCCTGGGCTTTCCCAAGCAGGACCGCCTGATCGAGGTGCTGCGCGCCGACCTGCCCGCGGCGTGGTTCGTCGGCTGCGGCTCGGCCATCGCCTTCGCCGCCGGTGCCGTACGGCGGGCGCCGGGGTGGATGGGCGAGGCGGGCCTGGAGTGGCTGTTCCGGCTGTTGTCCGAACCGGCCCGGCTGGGGAGGCGCTATCTTGTGGACGATCTGCCCTTCGCCCTCCGGCTGCTCGCCGGCTGCCTGGTCGGCCGTGGGCTCACTGGAGAGCGGACGTCAGATCGCGTATCCGGGACACCTCGCCGGGGGTGAGCCGCTCCCGATAGGTCCCGAGGGCCGCTCGCGAGTCCATGGGCCGGAAGGCCGTCCTCGACAGGCCGGTCCAGGAGAAACCCGTCGCGGGCGTGCCGGTCGCCGCGGTGCAGCCGGCGGCGATCCGGCCCGCCGCACGCTCCGACCAGGGCAGGCCGCACCAGGCGTAGAGGTCGCGGAAGCGGTCCAGCGGCGCGGTGGCGAGCGACTCGTAACCGATGATCCGGATTCCGGGGTCGGCGGCGGCCAGGTCGGCCGTCACCCGCCGGGCCACCCGCCAGAGCGCCGCTGCCTTGGCGATGCGGTCCTGGGAGCCGACCAGCGGGCGCAGCTCCTCCACGCAGGGGTGGTCGCGGACGAGGAGCGGCTGTTCGAGCAGCTCGTGGAAGTAGACCGTCCAGCCGAGCCGCTGCCAGCTGCCGACGAACGACACCGGATCCCTGACGAGGACGAGCACGCGGCAGCCGAGGCGCCGGGCGAACCAGGCGGCGGAGAACAGCGCGAACGGGTCGTCCAGGAGGGCACGCCGCCCGAGGAGCCGGCCGAGGCGGAACGCCGTGCCGTACTTCGCCATGCGGGCGAGGTCGCGCGGGCGGCGGTTGCGGCGGAGCTCGGCGAGATGGCCGTAGCGCAGCCCGACGGTACGGGTGAACGCCTCCAGCCAGGGCGACTCGTCGTCGGGGCAGATGTACTGGAAGCGGTGCGTCACGGAGGCGTCGAGAACGCCGGGGCTGCGTCCCGGCGGGTGCTCGGGGTTGAGCGGCTCGTTGACGTAGACGAGGCGTCCGCTCGCCGCGAGCATCTTCCCCGCCCAGCTGGTCCCGCTGCGCGGCAGCCCCGTCACCAGCAGCGGCCCGCCGTACCCGCTCGTGCGGCCGCCGCTCACGCGGTCGCCCTGAGCCCGAACGCCGCCATGCTGTGCCGGCCGAACGGCCGCAGGCCGTACCGGCGGGAGAGCTGGACGAGCGGCAGCAGGTTCTTCACCAGGACGCCGCCCGACCAGCCCAGAGCGGCTCCGAGAGCGCCGTGGACGGGCACGAGCAGGACGTCCAGGGCGATGGTCGCCGTCACCGCGCAGACGGCGTTGACGAGGCTCGCCGTCGTGTGCCCGGAGGCGATCAGCATGACGTCGACCATGCCGCAGGCGCTGGCGACCATCATCGTCGCGGACAGGACGAGCGCCACGGACGCCCCCCGGGCGTACGACGTGCCGAAGATCTGCAGCAGCCAGGGAGCGAGCACCGCGTACCCGAGCCAGACCGGCCAGGTGACCATGACCAGCCACATCGTCGCCGTCTGGTAGAGCTCCCGCGCCCTGCCGAGGTCGCCCTGTGCGAGCGCACGGACCAGCCCGGGTTGTACGGCCTGCGCGAGCCCCTGCCCGGCGAGCTGGCCGACCACCTTGAAGCGGGTGGCGGCCGTGTACATCGCGGCGGGCGCGGGACCGGCGAGCGCGGCCACGATCACGATGTCGAGCCGCTGGAAGACCGCCTGGATCGCGGCCGCCGCCGACCGGGGCGCGGTGTACCGCCAGAACCGTTGCCAGCGCACGGTCGGCGTACGGCCCCGAAGCCAGCGGGCCGCCACGGCGCCGACCGGAAGCGCGGGGAGCGCCCACGCGGCGGTCAGGACGGGGACGGCCGCTCCGGCGAGCAATCCGGTGGAGACCAGCGCGACCTGGCCGAGCGGTTGCGCGACACCGCTCAGGAACAGGGTGGGCCGCATCGAGCCGAGCCCGCGCGTGGCCGCGATCAGGACGTCGGCGACGGCCACCGCGGGCAGCGCCGCCGCGAGCACCGGCCAGACACCCGCGGGGACGCCGACGAGCGGGGCGAGCAGGTCACCGAAGGCGGCGACGGCCACGGCGACCAGGGACGAGAGCACCACCACCGGGCCCAGCGCGACCAGCAGCACCGGACTGCCCGCCGACCCCGGATCTCGGGACACCCCCGCGAGGAAGTAGACCAGGCCGTTCCCGGTGTCGAGCCGGGAGACCCCGGCGAGCATGAGGCACAGCGCCGTCGCCGCGAAGAACGCCCCGGCCTGGGCGGGGGCGAGTGACCGGGTCACCACCAGGACGACCAGGAACTGGGCCGCCGCGCCCGTCGCGGCGCACAGCAGCCCGGCCGCGCTCTTGCGGGCCAGCGGGAGGTCCCGCCGCCTGGTCACCGGCGTGCGTCCCGGCCCGAATGCCAGGAAGGTTCGGCGCCCAGCCACGGGGTGAGCAGGGCGTCCCAGGGGGCGAAGTGCTCGGTCAGGCGGCGCCGTACCGAGGCGGGCATGTCCGCGGTGCGTGGCTGGGCGTTGTGCCGCTCGAAGAGGGGATTCCCGAGTCGGGGCAGGCCGAGGAACCCGATGACCCTGTCGTAGACCGGCTGGGGGTCGCGGAAGAACGCGCCGCTGTCCAGGACGAGCACGTGCTCACGCCCGACGAGCAGTTCCAGGCGGGCGAGCTGCTCGGCGTACCGGCCGCGCGTGACGTAGGCGTGGTGCCGGTGGGCGTGGCTGGCCGCGTGGGGGAAGACGCGGAGGCGGTGCGCCTCGCCGGCGAGGCGTTCCTCCTCCAGGTCAAGGGCGCGTTCGAAGGAGCGCTCGGTCTCGAAGCCGCGGGCCAGCTCGTGCGCGTGGGCCGAGTAGGCGCGCTCCACGGGGTCCCGCACCAGCACGATCAGCTTGGCATCCGGCAGGTCCCAGGCGATTCGGGCCGGGGCGAGCGGGTGGAACAGGTAGTAGGGCGACGACTCGAACGCCTGGGCCTGGTGGCCGTGCCGCCGTTCCTGCCGTCGCGCGGCGGCCTTGCGCGGGAAGTGCGCCTGGTACCAGGCCAGCCCCTTCTCGTACGCCATGTCGAAGTAGTGCACTCCCTTGTGCAGCACCGGCTTCATGATCAGCGGGTGCCGGGAGAGCGCGCGGTAGAGCGAGGTGGTGCCGCACCGCTGCGCGCCGACGAGAAGGAACGACGGCAGGATCCTGCCCCCCACGGTGAGTCTGCCCGTGGTCAAGGAGACGGCGTGCGCCGAGCGCTTGAGGGTGGACTTCACAGCAGGGGCTCCAGATGGTCGACGAGTGGGTTGAGCCAGGTCGAGGCTGGGCCGAGCGGTTGGTGGCCGTCTCGGTCGTGCCGGTCGGCGAGCGTGATCAGATAGTGCGCGGCCGTCCGCCTGGCCTCCGCGGCCGAGAGCCCGAACGGTGCCAAGAGGGGGACGGCCCGGGCCAGGCAGGCCTGCGTGGCGCCCACCGGGCCCATGCGTTTCAGGACCCGATGCAGGAAATGGTGGAGCGCGTCGAAACCGAGGGGAACGTCGGTGCCGAACCGTTCCCAGTCCCAGACGAGGAGCCGTCCGTCCGCGCCCGCCGAGATGTTCCAGGGGGCGAAGTCCCCGTGCCAGGCGCACGATCCGAGAGAGGCGATCTCGGTCACGGCCGCGTTGAGCAGGCCCGGTGGAATCGCCGCCGACGTGATCGGCAGCGGCGACAGGACCAGCACGTCCATGTCGTGCCAGAGGCCGTGGTGCAGCACGGCGGGCACGGAGATCACCTTGAGCGGCCGATCGGCGAGCATGCGCAGGGTGGCGCTCTCGTGCCGGATCAGGTCGCGGGCCCGGTCCGAGTCCCCGACCTTGACGAAGCCGAGCACGCCGTCGGATCCGCGCGCCGACAGGATCGGCTTGCGGTTGGCCCGGCGCGCGGGCCGTACGCGCAGCACCGTGCGGACGCGCTGGCCGAACACCTCGCCGAGGTACGTCTCGATGGTGTCGGGGCCGTCGGGCACCAGAAGCCGCCCGCCGCGCCCGAGCACGGAGTGCCAGCGGGTACGCGGAACGAGCCGCCGGGGGACGAGCCGGTGCGGGAGCACGGTCCTGGCGCTCGTGGTCGTGGACGGGGGATAGAGCAGGTCGAGCACCTCGTGGAGGTAGCGCAGCCGGGCCCTGGCGTCACCCATGCGCCCACCTCGCGTTCCCCGTCCTCGAAGGCCGTGCTGGATGTCGTGCTGGATGTCGTGCCGGATGTCGCCCGAGCGGCTGGGCGGAGTTGCGCCAGAGCAGGGCGAAGGAGATCAGATAGAGGCTCAGCGCGCTGACCAGGCCGTCGTAGACGAACATGTAGAAGAGCACGAGGATCATGACGAGCGTCCCGGCCTGCCCGATCGGCGACCGGTCGTGCCAGAAGCGCCGCAGGGCCCCGAGGAAGAAGCCGACGTACAGTGCCGCGCCGGCGAAGCCCTGCGTGATGAGCGTCAGCCAGAGCTGGCCGTCGCTGCCGAGCGGGGGATGGCCGCAGGTCGGGCACCACTCGGTCTTGCCGGTCGTGATCGTGGAGTAGTTGCCGTAGGCGTTGCGCGTGCTGCCGTAGCCGATCACCGGCGACGAGGCGGCGGCTCGGACGGTGGACGACACGGTGAACGCCCGGATGTCGTTGCTGTGCGGGTTGTCCAGCCGTTGCCCCACGATCGTGGCGAGCGGCGACAGCACCAGCGCCGTACCGGCCAGGGCGACGGCCGTGCCGACGACGAGGGGGCGGCCCCGGAAGGCGAGGTACGCGGCGGACAGGCCGAGCCCGATCCACAGGCCGCGGTTGAGCGAGTAGACGATGGGGATCGCCGCGAGCGGGAGCAGCACGGCGACGGCCACCCGCCGCAGCGGCCCGCCGTACACCCACCAGCCGACCAGGAACCAGACGAGCAGCACGGAGATGTTGCTGCCCCAGGCGTTGGCCCACTCGAACGGCGCCTCGGGCCGGGGGGACGCGTGCCCGAGAACGTGCTGCATCTGCGCCGCGGTCGGGTGGATGAGGTTGCTGACGAAGGAGTTGCCGCCGATCCACTCCGGGAGCAGCATCTCGACGGGAGCGGTGAACTGGAATCCGGGGGCGAACACGCCGAGCAGCCCGCCCGCCACGGTGGTGACGAACAGCACGCCGAGCAGCCGGATCAAGGTCAGCTGGGGAAGCTCCTCGTGGGTGAGGTTGCCGAGGTAGAGCACCATGACGGCGAGCGCGGTGTAGACGGCGAAGCGCATCAGATAGCCGAGGATCCGGCCGGTGGACAGGTCGCCGTAGGTGCCGGGAGGGTTCTCGGCCAGGGTGAGCGCGCTGATCGCGTATCCGGCGAGCAGCAGCATCCACAGGCCCATGCCCGTGGGCACCCGGATCGGCCGCCTGCGCCACAGCACCACCGCCATCGGCACCGCGACCACGACGATCGACAACCCGCCCAGGCCGAGCGCCCACCAGATCGGATAGCCGGCGAGCAGGGCGGCGATGGGCCACACCGCGGGTCTCATGCCGTCTGCTTCATCGAGCGCGTCGACATGGGCAGCGTGGGCGGCACGGTGACCGCGCCGAGCACCGTCGTGCCCTGCCTGGCGAGTCGCCGTACGGCCTGGGCGACCTCGGTGGAGGTGGTCCGGCGCAGGCCGAGGAGGAGGACGGCCGCGTCGGGGCGGTCGGCGGGGTCGGTGATCACGGCGATCGGGGCCAGGTGGGAGAGCGCGGCGCCGAGGCGTTCGGCGACCGGCCCGCCGGTGACCGTGCCGAGCTCCACGAGCAGGAGCCGGTGGTAGCCCTCGCCGAGCGAGGCGGCCACTCCGGCGGCCAGCCCGCGGAAGGCCCCGGGATCGGCCCGGAGCGGGATGTCGGCGAGCAGCGGGAGGGTGGTGAGGCGCTCAACGTCCGCGGCCGCGCGCACCCGGGTGTCCAGCCGGTCGCGGCCGAACGCGGCCCCCGCGCCGGCGAGCAGGCCGAGGAAGAGGCCGCTGCCGAGGTACAGCGGGACGCTCGGCGCGCTGGGGGCCGACGGGGGGCGTGACTGGCTGATCACCGCTCCGGGAGTGACCGCGATGGTCTTGAGCGCGTCGTATTTGAGCGTGAGGCTGTACACCTGCCGGCCGAGCACCGACTGCTGGTGCTCGGCGACCACGCGGGCCGCGGATCCGTGTGGCAATATCGCGACGTTCTCGGCGGCCTTGCCGAGCTCGCTGTCCAGTTCGTGCAGCTTGGTGGACAGTGCCTTCATCTGCGCGGCGAGGGTCTGGGTGGCCGACAGTGAGCGGTTCCGCAGGTAGGCGTCGGCGAACGCCTGCGCGCCGGCGGCGGCCGAGATCGGGTCGCCCGCGGTGAACCAGATGGAGAGGATCGCGGAATTCGGTGGAACGTCCACGGTGACCTGTTCCCGCAATTCCTCCGAATCGGGCTTTTTCAAAATTTCAGCGGCTTTGGAGGCAACTGTCGCAGAGTGGGCGATTTGCGCTTCTGTATCAAGATTGAGGGGTTCGCGCTGGCGCGAGGTCACCTGGTTGACCTGATCCTGAACGCCGGTCGGCAGAACCTGTACCTGTGCCACGGACGCGTATTCCTTGGGGGTCACCACCAGCAGCGCGACACCGCCCGCGACACCCATGAACAGGCATGACGCGACGAGCAGCCGACGGCGGCGGAGAACCGACCCGTAGTCGGCGAGATCCCTGCTGTACGGCGGTGGAAAAGAAGATCTCACCATGCCCCCGAACTATAGGCGCGGTTGTGCTTTTCCCCATCGGATATTGAAAGATTTTCTTCCTCCGAATCGCCGCGCAATAGCGATCATTAATACGAAATATCCGATGGCGCGATATCACAAAGTTCCCCTCGATCTTCCCTCGAGTAATGGCAAGGTGGCCCCCAAGGTCGTTCAAGCGAAGGGGGAAAGGTGCGGCGAACAGCGCTGATCGGGCTGGCGGCACTGCTGGTGGGGTGCTCGGCCGCGCCGAGCACCCCGGTGCAGGGCGTACGGACCGACCTCGACAGCAGGATGGGCACGCGTGGCGCGATGTCCTGCACGGTCACCGCCAAGCTCATCCCGACCTGCGGGGCGTGGTGGGGCATCGCCCCCGACATCTTCACAGGACGGCGCGTGGACGCCGCCACGGTGCGCGCCGAGCGGCGGATGGGCCGCAGGGCCGACATCGTGCACGTCTATCACCGGGGCGGGGAACTGTTCCCCACGCCCGCGGAGCGGCAGATCGCCCAGGGGCGGCGGCTGCTACTGATCAACTGGAAGCCGTCCATGACCGCGAGCTGGGCGGAGGTCGCGAGCGGTGTGGTCGACCACCGGATCGACATCCTCGCGGCGTACATCAAGCGGACCTTTCCCGGCCGGTTCTTCCTCACGATCCACCACGAGCCGGAGAACGACGTCCGGCTGGACGGCGGCTACTCCGCCGAGGACTACGTCGCGATGTTCCGCCACGTGGTCACCCGGCTGCGGAGCAGGGGAGTGGCCAACGCCGTCACCGTCATGACGTACATGGGCGCGCCCAACTGGGCCACCAAGCCGTGGTTCGACAAGCTCTATCCCGGCGACGACGTGGTCGACTGGGTGGGTCTGGACCCGTACGCAGACACGCGGGTGCACGACTTCGCGAGCCTGGTCAACAAGACCAGGCCCGACCATCCGCAGTGGCCGGGTTTCTACCGGTGGATGCAGTCGCGCTTCCCGGGAAAGCCGATCATGCTCTCCGAGTGGGGTGCCTTCGAGCGCCCGGGCATGCCGCAGTTCAAGCCGCAGTTCTACGCCTCGGTCGGCCGGCAGATCAGCGAGTTCCCGCAGATCAAGGCCCTGGTGTACTTCGACTCCCCGGCGGCGCCACGCGGCGACACGCGGTTCGACTCCACCATGGCGGCGGACAGGGCGTTCTCCAGTCTGGCGGGCGGTCCTTACTTCAGCGGGACGCAGGTTCCCGTGCGCTGAGCGGCTCCTCCAGTACGACGCGCGCCTTGGCGAACCGCCACGCGAACGCGGCGGCCACGCCGAAGCAGACGACGACCACCAGCAGGGGCACGTTGCCCACGCCGAGAAGCTTGAGCGCCGAGGCGAGGAGCACGACCGCCAGCGCGAGCCGGATCACCTGGTCGGGCGCCCAGGCCGAGATCCGCGACCCCAGATAGACGCCGGGGATCGACCCCAGGAGCAGCGACGCGGTGAGATCGAGCTTGAAGTCGCCGAACAGGATGTGGCCCACGGCCGCCGAGGCGACCAGCGGGACCGCCTGGACGAGGTCGGTGCCGACGAGCTGGTTGGCCCGCAGGGTCGGATAGACCATGACCAGCGCGACGACGATGAGGGAGCCGGACCCGACCGACGTCACGCCCACGACCAGGCCGCCGACCATACCGATCAGTACAGTCGGCATTGGGCGCACGTCGACGTGCCGCGCGGAGAGCGCGCCCGCCCCCTGACGCAGGCCGAGGAGTGACTTCGCCAGCAGGCCGGTCAGCGCGAGCAGCAGTGCCACTCCGAGCGCGTACTTGACGGCCTGCTGCATCTGCTCGCCCTCGCCGAACAGCCGGGCGGCGAACACCCCGGCGAACGCCATGGGGACCGAGCCCAGGCAGAGCCAGCCCACCATGCGCAGGTTCACCGTCCCGTTGCGCAGGTGCACCATGCCGCCCACCGGCTTCATGATCGCCGACGCCACGAGATCGCTGGAGACCGCGGCGAGCGGCGGCACGTTGAAGAACAGCATCATCATCGGCGTCATGAGGGCGCCTCCGCCCATGCCGGTCAGCCCGACGATGATCGCCACGAGGAACGAGCCCGTCACCAGGGCCGGATCGATGTCCATCAGTCGTTCATCGCTCCTCGTCCGCGTGGTTCCCCGCCGCGCCGGTTCCGTCCGTGATCACCGGATCCATCCTCCCGATGTGAGCAGATTCAGCACGGCGGAGACCGCCCTGTCCACCGTCATGCCGGTGGTGTCCAGCGTCAGCTCGGCGTCCTCGGGCTCCTCGTACGGGTCCGAGACGCCGGTGAACTCCGGGATGAGCCCCGCGCGGGCCTTGGCGTACAGGCCCTTGCGGTCGCGGCGCTCGCACTCCTCCAGCGGCGTGGAGATGTGGACGAGGAGGAAGTCCGCGCCCACCTCCTCGGCCATCGCGCGCACCTCGTCCCGGGTCTCGGCGTACGGCGCGATGGGCGCGCAGATGGCGAGGCCGCCGTGCCTCGCCACCTCGGCGGCGACGAAGCCGATCCGCCGGATGTTGTGGTCGCGGTCCTCGCGGGAGAAGGTCAGCCCGGCGGACAGGAGCCGGCGGACGACGTCGCCGTCCAGGTAGGTGACGGTGCGGCCGCCCCGCTCCAGCAGGGCGTCCCGCAGCCCGCGGGCGATCGTGGACTTGCCGGAGCCGGACAGGCCGGTGAAGAACACCACGAGCCCGCGGCGGTGCGGCGGCCCGGGGATGACGACGGGCGCCGGGCCCGCGTAGTGCTCGGTCGCGCCGTAGTTGCGCGCCACGTGCTCGCGCAGCTCCAGGTCGATCTCGGGGTCCTCGCGCGGCGCCAGCGGCACGGCGACGACGGACGAGCCGGGCAGTGCGGCGGACGCCTTGAGCGCGGCCCGCACCACGGCGGGGCCGCTCTCCCCGAACACGAGGGGGAGCAGCAGGATGCCGGCCTCCAGTTCCTCGGCGGTCGCCGTGATGTCGTCGAGCGTGGCGGAGTCCAGGGGCCCCCGCATGGTGACCGCGAGGGTCTCGCCGTCAGGCAGTTCCTTGCGCACGTCCTCGGGGGTACGGCGCAGCCGGGCGAACGGCCCGTACGCGGGGGCGTCGAGCGCCTCGACCGGACCGGCGGCGTGGTGGCCGTCCCGCTCGCGCACGGTCATGACGGCGACGGACGCGCCCTCGGGGTCCTTGAGCGTGACCTGCTCGCCGGGCCGGATGCTCTCGGGAAGCGCGATGGTGATCGGGTCGGGCCACGATGTGCCGTCGGCGAGCCGTCCGTGGGCGACCACCTCGTCCACGTCGGCCGAGCTGAGGAAGCCGGTGAGCGGCGCGAACGCACCTGAGAGGAGCAGTTCCAGGTCGGCGAGCTCGCGCGCGTCAGGAGTCCATTCAGACATAGCTTCCATTTCCGATCGAATTAGTCGGATACCTACCTTATCCCGCGACCGAGGCATAGCGCAGCCCTCGCCGGGGCGTCCAAGAAGGTGACATTAACCCCTGGAGGTGGTCGTGGACGCCGCAGACGAGCGACGTTTCCGCGAGTTCGTGTCCGAGGCGTCTCCGGCACTGATGAGATTGGGCTTCCTCCTGACAGGAGGAGATCAGCACTCAGCCGAGGATCTGGTGCAGACCGCGCTGGTCAAGGCGCTCGCGATGTGGAGCCGCATCGACGATCCCGAGGCGTACGTCCGCCAGATCATGTACCGGCAGCAGGTCAGCTGGTGGCGGCTGCATCGGCGGTGGAGGGAGACGATCGTCGCGGAGCCGCCGGAACGGGCGGCGGCGGACGACTTCCACCCGGCGGAGCTCAGGCTCGCCCTCCGCCAGGCGCTCGCCCGTCTCACAGCACGCCAGCGGGTTGTTCTGGTGTTGCGCTATCTCGAAGACCTGCCCGAGGGCGAGGTGGCGCGGATCCTGGGCTGCTCGGTCGGGACCGTGCGGAGCACGGCGCACCGGTCGCTCGCCCGGTTGCGCGGGAGCTCGCCGGAGCTCGCCGATTTCCGTCTTACCGCCAGTGAGGTGAGGTCATGACGCCCCGAGTGCTCAAGGAGACCCTGGAGGAGTGGGCGCAGGAGGCGCGCGTCCCGCGTGACCTGGCCGATCGCGCGCTGCGGCGGAGAGGGCGCCGTCGTTTCGCCGCGTTCCTCGCCCCCGCCCTCGCGACCGGGATCGTGGTCCTGGCGGTCATGTTGGTGGTCCCGTGGTTGCGGGCGGCCGGGCCCGCGCCCGTACGGCCGGCGGTGTCGTCCTCTGGGGCGCCGCTGAGGCAGGTGATCCCGCTCCGGCCGGCGGACGATCCTCCGGTCAAGGTGACCTTCGACGAGCGGAGCCGGGGCGGCGTGCTCACGGACACGCGCGACTCCCCGCCGAAGAAGATGATCGCGGCCGGCCGCGTGGGCGTGTCGGCGTACTGGATCTGGCATCCGCGGGCCACCGCCGACGGGGAGACGCTCGACCGCACCTGGTACCTGCTCGACCAGGTCACCCTGAGGTACGAGAAGACGGACTGGGGCTACCTCGACGTGGCGCCTGGCCTGCGGTACGCGGCGGTGCTGGAGAAGGAGCTTCCGGTGCGGCGCATCGGGATCTTCCACATGGAGACCAGGCGGGTGCTGGCCTGGATCCCGGTCGATCAGCCCGTGGCCGCGGTCGCCTGGTCGCCTGACGGTACGCGGCTGGTCGCCACCGCCTACGCCGAGAACCCGGACAGGCGCTCTGACGACTCCGCGCAGTGTCCGCCGAGCGATGGGGGCGGGACGGACACGGCCGGCGCCGTGGCGGGGCCGCGGCGCTGGAGCATGAGGACGAGCCGTACCGGGTTCTACGTCGTCGACGTGGCGACCGCCACGGCGGGGGAGTTCCGGGCCATCGATCCCTGCGTGGTCGACAACATGAACACGCGCAGGGACTTCCGCTGGAGCGATGACGGCACGCTGCTCTACGAGCGGTCCATCGTCCAGGGACAGCCTGACGTCTTCTACGACGTGGAGGGAAACCGGCACGCCGCCCCCGCCGATTACCTGGCGAAGGAGTCGAAGGCGGGCCTCTCGCCGAACGGCCGGCTGCTGGCCGGGAGAGACGGGCTGCCGACCGCGGTGACCGAACGCGCCACCGGAAAGGTGGTCGGCCGCCAGCGCGTGCTCCAGTTGCTCGCCTGGGCCGATGACGACCACCTCGTCGCGCTCGGCTGCGCGGGCACGTGCCGCAACGAGTTCAACAACGGACTGGTGCTGGTGAGCGTCGACGGCGCGAAGACGGTGCAGCTCAGCGCCAACCGGAAGAACACGACGAAGCCCGGATCCTGGGAGCCGGTCTTCACCCTCAGATAGACACCGCAGATAGACACCTCAGATAGACACCGCCTGGAGAGGCCGGATCGCGGGACCGCGCGGGTGGAGCGGCCCGGTCGGGCGAGGCCGGGTGGCGCCGGTTCGGGTGACCCCGATCAGATGAGCCGGTTCCGGCGGGCCGGGTCAGATCAGGCGGGCGAAGTGGCTCTGCGGCTTGCGGATGACCAGGATGATCTCGTCGTGACCGGCGGGCAGGCGTCCTCCGGAGAGCTTGCCCACCATCCCGCACACCGTCTCCACCAGACCCGCCCGCGGCCCGCGGCATGCGGGGCCACTCGTCCGGGTGTAGTCCTCGGCGATCATCAGGCCCCGCATGAGGCAGTACGCGTGGATGCCCTCGCGCGAGCTGACCGGCTCGTATACGGCGGGCAGCGGGCCCACGGTCCCGGCGGGGACGAACTGCTTCCACATCATCCGGCGCAGCCACGACGGCAGCACCCGGTCGCAGAAGCCGTAGGCCGAGCTCCTGTCCCTGAGCCGGATCAGCATCAGCCCACCGGGACGCAGCCCGGCCGCCATGCGGTCCAGCACGATCTCGGCGTTGCGGATGCGGTCGAGCAGGAAGTCCACGAAGATCACATCGTAGGAGCGCTGGGGGATCGGCACGTGGCGCAGGTCGCCCAGGGTGCACGAGTCCAGGTCGTCGCGCTTGGTGGCGTACGCACGTAGCGCCGGCAGGTCCTCGTCGATCCCGCTGACCCGGGAGCCGAGCCTGTCCATGTTCCCGTCGCCGAAGATCGACGTGCTGGCCCGGCCGCACCCGGCGACGAGGATGTCGAGCTTGCGGCCAAGCTGCTCGGTCCACTGCTCGCGGATCTTCTTGCTGAAAACGTCGTCGTGGCCCGCCGACGGCGAACGAACATCGGTCATGTCACCGATAGTAATCAGACATGCTCGCAGCGTTGTGCATCCGGGTCGCGGCAAGCGGTTTGTCCGGGCACGTCGGTGGGCGGGCGTAGCCTTGAGCAATGCCCCCCGGTTCGCACCGACCGGGGGTTTGACCCGTGCCATCGTGGGGCTTTTCATGTCACTTTCCGGCTTGCTCGACCTGGTCGCCGCGGAACCGGCTCTGGCCGCGGCGCTCGACCAGTCCGACCTCGGCGCCGATCTGATCGCGCCCGCCGCGCTGCGGCCACTCGCCGTCGCGGCGCTTTCGCGTGCCCGGCCGGTGCTCGCCGTGACGGCCACGGGCCGGGAGGCCGAGGACCTGGCCGCCGCCCTGACGAGCCTGCTCGACGAGACGTCGGTGGCGGTCTTCCCGGCCTGGGAGACCCTCCCGCACGAGCGGTTGTCGCCGCGCAGCGACACCGTCGGCCAGCGCCTCGCCGTACTGCGCCGCTTGGCCCACCCGGTGCAGGGCGACCCGAGTGCCGGGCCGTTGCGCGTCGTCGTGGCGCCGGTCCGTTCCCTGTTGCAGCCGATCGTGTCCGGGCTCGGCGACCTGTCGCCGGTACGGCTGCGCGCGGGTGAGGACGCCGAGCTCGACGAGGTCGTGGCCAGGCTCGTGGAGAACGGCTACCACCGCGTCGACATGGTGGAGAAGCGCGGCGAGGTCGCCGTGCGCGGCGGCCTGCTCGACGTCTTCCCCCCGACCGAGGAGCACCCGCTCCGGCTGGAGTTCTGGGGCGACACGGTCGAGGAGATCCGCTGGTTCAGGGTGGCCGACCAGCGCTCCCTGGAGGTGGCGCAGGACGGCGTGTTCGCCCCGCCGTGCCGCGAGTTGCTCCTCACCTCCGACGTACGGCAGCGCGCCCGCGAGCTGGCGGACGAGCATCCGGCGCTGAAGGACGTCCTCGACCAGCTGGCCGAGGGAGTGCCGGTCGAGGGCATGGAGGCGTTCGCCCCGGTGCTGGCCGGTGGCATGGACCTCCTCGTCGACCACATGCCGGTCAGGTCGGCGGTGTTCGTCTGCGATCCCGAGCGCATCCGGGGCCGGGCCGTCGAGCTGGTCCACACCAGCCAGGAGTTCCTCGAGGCGTCCTGGATCACCGCGGCGGCCGGCGGCGAGGCACCGATCGACCTCGCGGCGGCCGCCTTCCGCACGCTCGAGGAGATCCAGGAGCACGCCAGGGAGCTGGGACAGCCGTGGTGGAGCATCGCTCCGTTCGGGGACGGCGTGGAGGTCGGCGCGCAGGACGTCGAGGCGTACCGCGGCGACACCCAGCGCGCGCTGGCCGACATCAAGGGGTGGCTGGGCGCCGGCAAGGCCGTGGTGCTCCTCAGCGAGGGGCACGGCCCGGCCGAGCGCATGGTCGAGTTGCTCAAGGGTGTGGACGTGGCGGCACGCCTGGTGCCCTCCCTTGACGCCCCGCCCGTCCGCGACGTCGTCCAGGTCACGACCGGCCGGGTCGAGCACGGGTTCGTGACGGACGCGGTGGCCGTGCTGACCCACCTGGACCTGGTCGGCCAGAAGGCCTCGACCAAGGACATGCGGCGGCTCCCGTCGCGCCGGCGCAACATGGTGGACCCGCTCCAGCTCAAGGTCGGCGACCACGTGGTGCACGAGCAGCACGGCGTCGGCCGCTATGTCGAGATGGTCCAGCGGACGATCCAGGGCGCCACCCGCGAGTACCTCGTGATCGAGTACGCCAAGGGCGACCGGCTCTACGTCCCGACCGACCAGCTCGACGAGGTCACCAGGTACGTCGGCGGCGAGTCCCCGACCCTGAACCGCATGGGCGGCGCCGACTGGGCCAAGGCCAAGACCAAGGCCAGGAAGGCCGTTAAGGAGATCGCGGGCGAGCTGATCCGCCTCTACTCCGCCCGGATGGCCTCGCCCGGCCACGCCTTCGCCGCCGACAGCCCGTGGCAGCGCGAGATGGAGGACGCCTTCCCCTACGCCGAGACCGGCGACCAGCTTGAGGCGATCGACGAGGTCAAGCGCGACATGGAGCGCCCGGTCCCGATGGACCGGCTGATCTGCGGCGACGTCGGCTACGGCAAGACCGAGATCGCGGTGCGCGCGGCGTTCAAGGCCGTGCAGGACGGCAAGCAGGTCGCGGTGCTGGTCCCGACGACGCTGCTCGTCCAGCAGCACCTGTCCACCTTCGGCGAGCGTTTCGCGAGCTTCCCCGTCACGGTGAAGCCCGTCTCCCGCTTCCAGACCGACGGCGAGGTCAAGGAGACCATCGAAGGTCTCAAGGTCGGTGGCGTCGACGTGGTGATCGGCACCCACCGGCTGCTCTCCCCGGAGGTCAGGTTCAAGGACCTGGGCCTGATCATCGTGGACGAGGAGCAGCGGTTCGGCGTCGAGCACAAGGAGGCGATGAAGCACATGCGGACGCAGGTGGACGTGCTCGCCATGTCCGCCACGCCGATCCCGCGGACCCTGGAGATGGGGCTCACCGGCATCCGCGAGATGTCCACGATCCTCACCCCGCCGGAGGAACGGCACCCGATCCTGACGTTCGTCGGGCCGTACGACGAGAAGCAGATCGCGGCGGCGATCCGGCGTGAGCTGATGCGCGACGGCCAGACGTTCTTCGTGCACAACCGGGTGCGCAGCATCGACAAGGTGGCCGCGCGGCTGCACGAGCTGGTCCCCGAGGCGCGCGTCGCGGTGGCCCACGGCCAGATGAACGAGCAGCAGCTCGAAAAGATCATGGTGGACTTCTGGGAGCGCAACTTCGACGTCCTCGTCTGCACCACGATCGTCGAGTCCGGTCTGGACGTGCCCAACGCCAACACGCTGATCGTGGACCGGGCGGACAACTACGGCCTGTCGCAGCTCCACCAGCTCCGCGGCCGGGTGGGCCGGGGCCGCGAGCGCGGCTACGCCTACTTCCTCTATCCGCCGGAGTCACCGCTGACCGAGACCGCCCATGAGCGGCTGGCCACGATCGCCCAGCACACCGAGATGGGCGCCGGCATGTACGTCGCGATGAAGGACCTGGAGATCCGGGGCGCGGGCAACATCCTCGGCGCGGAGCAGTCCGGTTTCATCGCCGGCGTCGGGTTCGACCTGTACGTCCGGATGATGGCCGAGGCCGTGCAGGAGCAGAAGTCCAAGCTCTCCGGCCAGGCCGAGGTGGAGGAGCGCCCGGACGTCAAGGTGGAGCTGCCGATCAACGCGCATGTGCCGCACGGCTACGTGACGTCCGAGCGGCTGCGCCTTGAGGCGTACAAGCGGATCGCCGCGATCGGCTCCGAGGACGACATCGCCGCCGTGCGCGACGAGCTCACCGACCGGTACGGCCGCCCGCCGCAGGAGGTCGACAACCTGCTGGAGGTGGCCCGCTTCCGGATCCGGGCGCGCAAGGCCGGGCTCACCGACGTCACCCTGCAGGGCCAGCAGATCAGGTTCGCCCCGGTGGTCCTGAAGGACTCCCAGCAGGTACGGCTCCAGCGCCTCTATCCGAAGTCGATCGTCAAGCAGGCGACGGAGACCCTGCTGGTCTCGGTGCCCAAGACCAAGCCGATCGGCGGGCAGCCGCTGCGGGATCTGGACCTGCTCAAATGGTGCGGTGACCTGGTCGAGGCCATGTTCCTCGAGCCCCTGCGGGTACAGTGACCCGCGGATCTGTGAAAATCGGCACAATTGCCTGACCTGCGTCGTCGGAGGGATCGTTCGTGAAGTCGTATCGAGTGCGGGTCGCCGTGGCCGCCGGGCTGGCGGTCGCCGGTCTCGCGTTGAGCGCCTGCGGGCCCGTCCAGGCCGGTGCCGCAGCCATCGTGGGCAAGGAGCGCATCTCCTCCAGTGATCTGGACGCGAAGGTCCGCGAGTTCCGCGCCGACCTGGCCTCCCGCAAGATGGCGGAGGACCAGCTCAACCTGAGCATGTCGGTTCCGCAGCTCATCCTGTACAACACGGCCAACGCGCGGCAGTACGCCGAGCTCGCGCGGCGCAAGGGCGTCACCGTCGCCGAGAGCGAGATCGACGGCTTCGTCGCCGCGCGCGGCGGCCAGGCGAAGGTCGACGAGATGCTGCTGTCCGGCGGCATCCCGCGCTCCATGGGCCGGGACACCATCCGGGCGGTTCTCGTCCAGCAGAAGCTGATGGTCCAGCAGGGCGCGGGCAACGACGAGCAGAGCCAGCAGGCCGCGCTGGTCAAGGTCGGCCAGGAGGCCGACGCCACCGTCCCGGTCACCTTCAGCCCGAGGTACGGCAAGTTCGACCCGCAGCAGGGCTTCGTCGCTGACGACCGCTTCGGCGCCGTCGCCGTCGCCGCCCAGTAGGCCGGTGTTCTCCTCGGCATGGCGCTGATCATCCTGACGACGTCGCCCCGGGTCGCCCCGGGGCTGCTGACCGGCCAGGCGTGGGCGGCGCTCGGCCGGCACCCCGTCCGCACCGCCTCGGCCGACCACCCCTACCTGCCCTTCCTCGCCGAGGCGGGGATCGAGGTCGAGACGGTGACGCCCGACCCCGCCGCCCTCGCCCGCGAAGGCCGTACGGACACGATCGTCTGGCTGGCCGCGCAGGACGGCGAGGAGGCGTTCATGCGGGCGCTGGGGCAGGCGGCGATCACTCTTGACGACCCTCCGGTGATCGAGGTGCTCCCCGGGTCCTACGACCTGCCGGGGGCCAGGCTGCTCGATCTCGTCGGGGTCATGGACCGGCTGCGGCGCGAGTGCCCCTGGGATCGCGAGCAGACCCACGAGTCGTTGGTGCCCTACCTCGTCGAGGAGTCCTACGAGGTCCTGGAGACGATCGAGGAGGGCGACCGGGCGGCGCTCCGTGAGGAGCTCGGCGACCTGCTGCTCCAGGTGATGTTCCACTCCCGCGTCGCGCAGGAGCGGCCGCCGGAGGACGACGGGTTCGACATCGACGACGTCGCGGCCGGCATCGTCGAGAAGCTGGTCCGCCGCCACCCCCACGTCTTCGCCAGTACGAGCGTGTCGGGGGCCGACGAGGTCAGCGACAACTGGGAGACCATAAAGGCCGCCGAGCGTGCGGCCAAGGGGGCGCCGGAGTCGGCTGTGGCGGGTGTGCCCATGGGCCAGCCCGCGCTGTCCCTGGCCGCCCAGCTGCTGCGCCGCGCGGAGCGTGCCGGTGCCCCCGCCGAGCTGGCCGGGGATCTTCCCTCCGAGCTCGGCGCGCGCCTCTTCGAGCTCGTACGGCTGGCGGCGGAGCGCGGCCTGGACCCGGAGGCCGAGCTGCGGGCGGCGGCCCGCGCGTACCGCTCCCGGGTGGAGGAGTGGGAGACCCGCGCATGACGGGACGAACAGGGCGGTAGCCGTACCGGGTAGTAGGGGCCGATAGGCTCGTGAGGCAAACTGCCCGCGACTTTGCTAGGAGCGATCCGTGGCTGCCATCGAGGCCGTTACCGCCCGAGAGATCCTGGACTCCCGTGGCAACCCCACGGTCGAGGTCGAAGTCCTGCTCGACGACCACAGCACCGGCCGCGCCGCGGTCCCGAGCGGCGCCTCCACGGGCCAGTTCGAGGCTGTCGAGCTGCGTGACGGCGACAAGAGGCGATACCTCGGCAAGGGCGTCGAGAAGGCCGTCCTCGGCGTGACGGACGAGATCGCCGACGAGATCATCGGCTTCGACGCCGAGGAGCAGCGGCTGATCGACCAGACGATGATCGACTTGGACGCCACGCCCAACAAGGCCAGGCTCGGCGCCAACGCGATCCTCGGCGTCTCGCTCGCCGTGGCGAAGGCCGCGGCCGACAGTGCCGACCTGCCGCTGTTCCGTTACGTCGGCGGCCCGAACGCGCACATCCTGCCCGTGCCGATGATGAACATCCTGAACGGCGGCGCGCACGCCGACACCAACGTCGACATCCAGGAGTTCATGATCGCGCCGATCGGCGCCGAGACGTTCTCCGACGCCGTGCGCATGGGCACCGAGACCTACCACTCGCTCAAGAGCGTGCTGAAGGAGAAGGGCTACGCCACGGGTCTGGGCGACGAGGGCGGTTTCGCGCCGAGCCTCCCGTCCAACCGCGACGCGCTCGACCTGATCCTCGTGGCCATCGAGAAGGCGGGGTACACCCCCGGCGAGGACATCGCCCTCGCGCTCGACGTGGCCGCCTCCGAGTTCCACAAGGACGGCGTCTACACGATCGACGGCAAGGGCCTGTCCGCCGCCGAGCTGATCGCCTTCTACGAGGACCTGGTCCGCTCCTACCCGCTGGTCTCCATCGAGGACCCGCTGAACGAGGAGGACTGGGAGGGCTGGCAGGCCATCACCGCCGCCCTCGGCAACCGGGTCCAGCTCGTCGGCGACGACCTGTTCGTCACCAACCCGGAGCGGCTGGAGCGCGGCATCCGCGACGGCGCGGCGAACGCCCTGCTGGTCAAGGTCAACCAGATCGGCACCCTGTCCGAGACCCTCGACGCGGTCGAGCTCGCCCACCGCAGCGGTTACCGCTGCATGATGAGCCACCGCTCCGGCGAGACGGAGGACACGACGATCGCCGACCTGGCCGTCGCGACCAACTGCGGTCAGATCAAGACCGGGGCGCCGGCCCGTTCCGACCGCGTCGCGAAGTACAACCAGCTCCTGCGCATCGAGGAGCTGCTCGACGACGCCGCCCGTTACGCGGGCCGGGGCGCGTTCCCCCGGTTCCGGGGCTAGTTTGTGACGATGCCCCGCTCGGGCGTTCGGGAGGTGGTTGGAGTTGGCGAAGCGGCCGCAGCTGACGGGACGCGCGGCGATCCTCGCGGTCGTCGTGTGCGCGATCGCGATGAGCCTGGCCTACCCCTTCCGTGAGTACATCGCCCAGCGGCGGCAGATCGCCGAGCTCGAACAGGAGCAGGCACAGGCCCTCCAGCACCTGCGCAATCTCGAGGACCAGCGCAGGAAGCTGGAGGACCCCGATTACATCAAGCAGCTCGCGAAGAAGCGGCTGCACTACTGCGAGCCCGACGCCAAGTGCTACGTCCTGCTCGACGGCAAGGACAAGACGGTCACGGTGAAGGCCGAGGCGAAGAAGTCCGGAACCGCCCCGTGGTACGTGACACTCTGGCAGTCCGTCCAGGCGGCGGACGCGGGCGACGGCCAGAAGGCCGCTTCGTGAAGGAGTTCGAGGGTGGTTGATCCGGCCGATCTGGCGGCCGTACAGGCGCAGCTCGGGCGCCCGCCGCGCGGGGTGCGCGCGGTGGCGCACCGGTGTCCCTGCGGCCTGCCCGACGTGGTGGAGACGTCGCCCCGGCTGCCCGACGGCTCGCCGTTCCCGACGCTGTTCTACCTGACCTGCCCCAGGGCGGCCTCCGCGATCGGCACGCTGGAGTCGTCCGGCCTGATGCGGGAGATGAAGGCCAGGCTGGCCGAGGATCCCGAGCTCGCCGCGGCCTACCGCGCGGCGCACGACGACTACGTCACGCGCCGGGACAAGGCGGCGGAGGAGGACGGCCTCGCGCCCCTGCCGCGGGACATGCAGAGTGCTGGAGGCATGCCGGAGCGGGTCAAGTGCCTGCACGCCCTGGTGGGCCACGAGCTGGCCGTGCCGGGGGCCAACCCGTTCGGGCGGGAGGCGCTGGACGCCCTCCCCGACTGGTGGGCGGACGGGCCCTGCGTGGGGCCGTGCGCGGAGGAGCGGGCATGACCCGGGTCGCCGCGATCGACTGCGGGACGAACTCCGTCCGGCTGCTCATCGCCGACCTCCCGGACGATCCCGAGCGTGGCGAGCCGGTCGACGTCGAGCGCCGCATGGAGATCGTCCGGCTCGGCCAGGGGGTGGACCGCACCGGCAGGCTCGCGCCCGAGGCGCTGGAGCGCACCTTCACGGCCATGCGCGGCTACGCGAAGCTGATCGTGGAGCACGGCGGGGGCGGGCCCGGCGCGCGTCCCACCGACGTCATGCCGGTCCGGGTCGTGGCGACCAGCGCGACGCGGGACGCCTCCAACCGCGAGGAGTTCGTGGCCGGGGTCCGCGAGATCTTCGGCGTCGATCCCGAGGTGGTGACCGGCGCCGAGGAGGCCCGGCTGTCCTTCACCGGCGCGACGCGCGGCCTGGCCGCGCTCGGCCCCGAGGCGCCCTACCTCGTCGTGGACATCGGCGGCGGCTCGACGGAGTTCGTCGTGGGGACGGACACCGTCGACGGCGCGCTGTCGGTGGACATCGGGTGCGTACGGCTGACCGAGCGCCACATCCGCCGGGACCCGCCGGAGGAGCGCGCGGTGGAGGCGACGATCGCCGACATCGAGGCCGCGATGGACCTGGTCGAGGAGGCCGTTCCGGTCCGGGAGGCACGCAGCCTGGTCGGGCTGGCCGGTTCCGTCACCACGGTCGCGGGCATCGCCCTCGGCCTGCCGGAATACGACTCCACGCTGATCCACCACTCGCGGATACCGGCCGGGACGGTGCACGAGGTCTCTGCGCGGCTGCTCGCGTCGACGCACGAGGAGCGCGCCGCCATCGCGGTGATGCATCCGGGCCGGGTCGACGTCATCGCCGCGGGAGCGCTCATCCTGGACCGCATCGTGCGCAGGTACGGCTTCGCCGAGGTCGTCGTCAGCGAGCACGACATCCTCGACGGCATCGCCTGGTCGCTCGTCTGATCGTCCTGTCGCAGGGCCCTCCGTGGGCCCTGCTGTTGCCACTATTGCGCATTGCACAGTACTGTGCGGTGCGTGGACAGTAGCCAGCTACTCAAGGGCGTCCTCGACCTAGCCGTGCTCGCGGTGCTCGACGGCCAGGACAGCTACGGATACGACGTCGTGCGCCGCCTGCGCGAGGCCGGGCTCGACGATGTCGGCGACGCGTCGGTGTACGGCACGCTGCGCCGGTTGTTCAAGGCCGGGGCACTCACCTCCTACGTGGTGGCCTCCGACGAGGGGCCGCACCGCAAGTACTACGGCCTGAACGACGTGGGCCGATCGCTTCTCTCCGACTCGGCGAGGACCTGGACGTCCTTCGCCTCCACCATGGACGGCCTACTCAAGGAGGTTGGTGCGGGATGACCCCCCCGATGGATCCGCACGAGTACGCCCGCGCCGTGCGCGCGGAGCTCGCCGACCTGCCCGCGAAGGACAGGGACGAGCTGATCGAGGATCTCGACGACCATCTGGCCGAGGTGGCGGCCGAATCGGACGTGCCGCTGGAGGAGCGGCTCGGTTCTCCCGCCGCGTACGCGGCCGAGTTGCGGGCCGCCTACGGGGGCCGCCCCGCACGGCCGCGGACCCGCGTCGCCGACCGGGCCGGCGCCCTGGCCGGTACGGCGCACGCCCGGCTGCTGCGGCTCACGCCGTACCGGCAGGTCATCGCCTTCCTGCCGGAGCTGCGGCCGGCCTGGTGGGCGCTGCGGGGGTACGCGCTGGCCCTGGTCGTGCTGTCGGCCGTCGGGCCGGGCGGTGTGATCCCCGGTGACCCGGTGGCCTGGGTGTTCACCCTCATGATGGTCTGGGCCTCCGTCTGGCTCGGGCGGCGGACCGTCGCGGGCTCCCGGGTGGGCTGGAGGCGGATCCCGCTGATCCTGGCCAACGCGGCGGCGGCGTGGGCCGTCCTCGTGGGAATGGCCACCGCGGACCACACAGGGGTGTACGAGAGCTCGACCACGTTCGAGGCGAGCGGGCCCGCGCCGGTGGAGGTCAGGAACGTGGCCACGTTCGACGGCGGCGGTGTCTACAACATCCTCCCGTACGCCGAGGACGGCACTGCCCTGAAGAACGTGCGGCTCTACGACCAGGACGGCAGGCCGCTCGTCCTCGAACCGGAGATGTACGACAAGCGGATCGTCCGGCCCTGCGAGGGGGAGCCGCCGATGGCCAACTCCTATCCGCTGGACCTGCGGGACAAGTACGACGAGAACGGCTTCCCGGTGACCGAGGCCACCTGCGTTCCCGCGAGTCCGGCCGCGTCGGTCACGGCCGAGCCGTCGCAGCAGGGTGAGGAATCGGCCTCCCCTGCAACCTCGCCCTCGGCTGAGCCGTCGGGCTCCCCCGAGCCGTCCGTCCGGCCGTCCCCCGCTCGGCACTGACCAGGGGGAACGGCGGAAGCACGGGTGCGAAGCTGGCACGATCGATGGCATGAGCTTCGTACCTCCCGGATCCGGGTGGCCGGGGGACCCGGCCCGGCCGGATACGCCGGTCGCGCACGACGCCGCCGAGGTCGTACGGCTCGCGGGCGAGAGCCGTACGGTCGCGGAACTGGTCGCCCGCGAGTCGGTGTGCCGGGCCTGCCCGTCGCTGGTGAAGTGGCGGGAAGAGGTCGCCGACGTCAAGAGGAAGTCGTTCGCCGACCAGACCTACTGGGGCCGGCCGGTTCCGGGATGGGGCGACGACGATCCGCGCGTCCTGATCGTCGGGCTGGCCCCGGCCGCCCACGGAGGCAACCGTACGGGCCGGATCTTCACGGGGGACCGCAGCGGCGACTGGTTGTTCGCCTCGCTGTACCGGACCGGGCTGGCCGCGCGGGAGACCAGCACACACGCGGAGGACGGGCAGCGGCTGATCGGGGCGCGGGTGATGGCGGCGGTCCGCTGCGCGCCACCCGCCAACAAGCCGACCCCGCAGGAACGCGACACCTGCTCGCCGTGGCTGGCCCGCGAGTTGGCGCTCGTCGCCGGGTCCACGCGGGTGATCGTGGCCCTGGGCGGGTTCGCGTGGCAGGCGATGTGGCCGGCGCTGCGCGCGGCGGGATACGAGCTGCCGCGCAGCCGGCCGCCGTTCGGTCACGGACGCGAGGTCACCGTCTCCTACGGGTCGCGTCCGGTGCACCTTCTGGGCTGCTACCACCCGAGCCAGCAGAACACCTTTACCGGCCGGGTCACGGCGGAGATGCTGGACGCGGTGTTCTCACAGGCGGCCACCCTGGCCTTGTGAACGCTTTCACGAATGTGAACTCGGTCACGCCCGAAACTTTGCGTCATTTTCCCGAGGGAAGATGGTCCCGATCCACTCAAAATCGGAAATATAGGACAAGTTCTCCAAGGGTGGATTGGTATCGGCCGCGCGGCGTGACGTAGCCTTGTGAATGCTTTCACAAGCGATCTACACACGAAGGGCACCCGTGGTGAACCGCAAGTCAAAGCACATTCTCATCGTCGGCGGTGGATACGTGGGCCTCTACACGGGCCTTCGGCTCCAGCGCAACCTCCGCCGGGAGCTGCGCGAGGGGAGTGTGCGGATCACGCTCATCGACCCCCAGTCGTACATGACCTACCAGCCGTTCCTGCCGGAGGCGGCGGCCGGGAACATCTCTCCCCGTCACGTCGTCGCCCCGCTGCGCAGGGTGCTGCCCAAGGTCCGCATCCTCAACGGCAAGGTCTCCAAGGTTCACCACGAGGCCAGGACGGTGACGTTCGAGCCGGGCACGGGCCAGTCCCGCGAGATCGAGTACGACATCATCGTCATGGCGGCCGGATCCATCTCGCGCACGCTGCCCATCCCGGGCCTGGCGGACGCCGCGATCGGGTTCAAGACCGTCGGTGAGGCCATCGCGCTGCGCAACCGGGTGATCGGGCTGCTCGACCGCGCCGAGTCCAGTGAGGACGAGGAGGTGCGCCGCCGCGCCCTCACCTTCGTCGTGGTCGGCGGCGGTTTCGCGGGCATCGAGGCGCTCGCCGAGCTTGAGGACATGACCGAGGACGCGATCAAGTACTACCCGAGCATCGAGAAGAAGGACCTGCGCTGGGTCCTCATCGAGGCCTCGGACCGGATCCTGCCCGAGGTCGGCCCCGAGATGGGCCAGTGGACCGCCGAGCAGCTCCGCGAGCGCGGCATCGAGCTCAAGATGGAGACGTTCCTCCAGTCGTGCGAGGGCGGCCTGGTCACGACCTCGGACGGCGACGAGTTCGAGTCCGCCACAATCGTGTGGACCGCCGGGGTCAAGTCGGCCCCGGTCGTCAACTCCGGCGACCTGCCGCTCGACGAGCGCGGCCGGGTCAAGACCACCACCCGGCTGACGGTCGCCGCCACCAAGGACGCCTTCGCCGCCGGTGACGTCGCGGGCGTGCCCGACATGACGAACGCGGGCCAGTACTGCGCGCCCAACGCCCAGCACGCCGTACGGCAGTCGAAGGTCCTCGGCGACAACATCACCGCGCACCTGCGCGGCGGACAGCTGAAGGACTACCGGCACAGGTACGCCGGTTCGGTCGCCGGCCTCGGCCTCTACCGGGGTGTCGCCAACGTCTACGGCGTCAAGCTGCGCGGATTCCCCGCATGGTTCATGCACCGGACCTACCACCTGTCCCGGGTTCCCACGATGAACCGGAAGGTCCGCGTGGTGGCCGACTGGACGCTGTCGCTCTTCTTCCGTAGGGAGACGGTGTCGCTCGGCGAGATCGAGCACCCGCGGGACATCTTCAAGGCCGCGGCCGCCTCGACGCGCAAGAAATAGACCCGCTCGCCGTACGGCGCGTACCCCTCGACCGGGGTACGCGCCGTACGACTTTCTGTGTCCGGAAGAAGGAGAAGCGGCGTAAGGTCCAACCAGTTACAGATGAGCGATCCGTGACGTATGATCGCGGCGCCCCCGTAGCCCAATGGCAGAGGCAAGCCCCTTAAAAGGGCTCCGGTGTGGGTTCGAGTCCCACCGGGGGCACCTTAGGCATGCTCGCAAAAACAAACCTGTGACCTGTGGGAATGCGGTGACGGATCGATCGGTACCGTCCGGCCGGCTATGGATGTGACCGAGCGACTACGGAACGTCGTCCCGTTCGCCGTTGTCCGACCGGGCCGAGCCGGGGGCGAGGTCGGCCATTTCAACGACCGGCTCCCCCATCCCTCCGGTAGGGCCGGTCTTCCCAGAGGTTGACGGCGTCTTCGGGTGCAGCATGGCGTCGTGCACGAGGGTGAGGGCCGCAACAAGCCGAAACCGCGCGAACCCCGCGAACCCCGCGAACCCTGCGCGCCCTTCCGCGGCTCGCCTTGCTGTGGCGCCGGGCGTCGACGGCCCATTTCGGCACACTCGACAGGTGGAGGGCCGTCCCGCGGGTAAGGGGTTCCACGCAGGTCGGACCCAGATGATTTCGGCGCCCGCCACAGGGAATGGACAATCCCCTCACGGGAAACGCTTTTACGCCCCCGGCGGGTGCCATGTCCGTGGACGGATACATCGATAACAGGACTACCGGCCGACCTTCTGCCGGCGAAAGCGGGCGGGTTCGACCGGGTGGACGGGCTTCACGCGAAACCGGGGTGAGATTCCGAGCGGTGCGAACACGATCCGGCGGGGCGACCCGAGACTACTTGGCAGGGCTGTCGGCCCCCCAACCCGTCAGGAGCCATCCCTTGTTCGTACATCCCCGCTGAGGATCCGCTTCGGTGCCCGTGCCGGTTATATTCCGCCTGAGGTGGCGATTTCCTGACGAGGGGCGAATGCGTCCATGGCGCGGCGTTCGCCGGCGAAAGGCGTAATTGAGAGCCGGGCATCGGTGTTGCAAATGCGGCGCGGGCGATAATCGGTCGAAATGCGGAGCGAATTATCCGTCGCCTTCAAGCAAACGAAAAGCGACCGGAAAGCGTTTCCGGTCGCTGTTTATTTCCGATGGCCCGGGAGATCAGAGGGGAACGGGAATGCTCCCTGATGGGCCGATGGAATCGCACATTGCGCCGGGGAATTCCCGACTCGGATAACACGTCGCAAGAGGAACCAACTTGCTCAAGTCAAGCAACTTCGCCAGGCTGTTCGTGATCGGCACCATCCTGACGGGCAGTGCCATCGCTTTGAACGCGGCCGCCGCCGCTTCCGCGAGCGCCGCGGTGGAAGGCGGCGTTCCCGCCCGTGCGGCCGCCGGTCACCACGTCAGCGTTTTGTTCATCGGCCCGGGCAAGAACCGTAACCGGAACAAGAACAAGAACAGAAACCGGCAGCACCAGCGGGCCAGGCAGCACCAGCACGAGCGTCAGACGCAGCAGATCCGCAACAACGTGAACATCCACGGCGTCCCCGGCGAGCGCGGCCCGCAAGGCCCCGCCGGACCACGAGGCACACAAGGCGAGCAGGGCGCACCCGGCCCGCAGGGACTTCAGGGCGCCCAGGGTGTGCCGGGCCCGCAAGGCGTGCCGGGTCCACAGGGGGTTCAGGGCGTACCGGGTCAGCAGGGCGTGCCCGGAGTCTCCGGATACCAGGTGGTGAACGGGGCTAACGTGACCTGCCCCGCCAACACCCTGGTTTGTCCAGCAGCTGTGGCGACCTGCCCTGCGGGGAAGGTGGTGACCGGCGGCGGCTACGTGTTCTCGGTCGTCGGGCTCAACCCCGCACCTACCTTCTTCAACAACGGGGTGCTCTCGGGCCAGCAGTGGACCGTCCTGGCCACCAACCCGAACCCGGCAGCCGCTGCCGAATATCACGCGCAGGCATTCTGCGCCTCCGCCTGATCTTGCCCATCGGTACGGGGATTCGGGCGGAGGCCCCCGTCACCGGCAGGTCGATCGCGTCGCGCCGGGATGAGGGAGCGCTTCCCGGCGCTACGCCGTCCCGGGGCGGAGGTCTCCGGCGATCGGGCTCCGGGGGCACCATGCGCATGCCCGGGAAAGCCCAGGTCAGTCGGTGCGGACGTCCAGTCCCAGAGCGGTGGCGAGCAGGACGGCCTGCTGGAGGTCGATCACCGCGCCCTTCAACGTGACGGTGAGCGGGTCCAGGGACGAAAGGTCGCTTCCGCGGAGATCGCAGCGGGACAGTTCGGCGGCGCGCAACCACGAACCGGACAGATCGACCCGGCGGAAGGTCGCGCCCTCCAGCCGGGCGCCGGTGAGGTCGGCCTCGCGCATCCGGACGTCGGTGAAGGTGGTGCCGCGCAGATCGGCGCCGGGGAGCCCGGAGAACGACCAGTCCCCGCCGTCGACCTTCATCAGGTCGTAGGTGCAGCCGTCGAACATGCTGCCCACCATCTTGCAGCCGGTGAAGCTGGAGTCGAAGAACGAGCACCGGACGAACGTGCAGTTGGTGAAGGCGGCGTCGGAGTGCGCCGACGCGTTGAACCTGGCGCCGCGGAAGGTGCAGTCGGAGAAGACGGCGCCGTGGCCGAACGCCTCCGTCATGTCGAGGTCGACGAAGAGGATCTGGCTGTGATCGTGACCCGACAGGTCCTCGCTGTCCCAGTTCGCGCCGTGGACGGTGCTGTAGGTCGGCGCTGCCGGCCTGCCGTACGTGCGTTCAGCCACGGCGGGTCTCCTGGCGTCGGGTTCGGTGGGCCCGCATGATTCTGCCCCCGGGGTACGACAATTCGCGGGCGGCCCGGGGGCGTCGATGACGAACCTTCAGTGAGACGTGTGGTGACCGTAGGGGACCGCCTTCACCAGCGTCACCCTCATCGTCCGGCCGTTGGGCAGCTCGTACGCGCGCTGCTCGCCCTCCCTGGCCCCCGTCAGCGCCGTCCCGAGCGGGGAGTTCGGGGAGTAGACCGGGATGTCGCCATCCACGGACTCGTCCCTGAGCCCCATGAGGAAGGTCTCGGTCTCATCCTCGCCGTCGTAGCGGACGGTCAGCACCATGCCCGGCTCGGCGACCCCGTCGTCCGGCGGGTCCTCGCCGACCACCGCGGACTTGAGCAGGTCCTGGAGCTGGTGGATGCGCGCCTGACGGCGCTCCCGCTCCATGATCTCCTCGTTGCTGTCCAGGTCGTGCGGCGCGGCGCCGTCGCCCTCGCCCGCGCGGTGCGCGAGCAGCCCGGCCAGTTCCTCTCGGAGCCGGTCGTACGCGTTCTGGGTGAGCCATGTCCGCTGCGTGTTGGTCATGTCACGCCTCCTTGTCCACATAACATGTCCGCATAACACAAAGACACAGCCCGGTACGGACTGTGCCCAGTGCAATTATATCTACTTGTCAACCCAGTGAAAGATGCAACCTGGGCTACCGTTGAAGTGAATGTCGGCATCCGGTGACTCTGCGAGCGTGAACGATGGTGGTCCTGGGACAGCTCCTGGACATCCTCGGCACCCTGGGCACCTGTGAGTGCCGGGGCCCGGTCGACCGGGACACCAAGCTGCGCGGTCTGGCCCTGTACGACCCGTCCGACCCGCAGATGGCGGCGGGCGACCAGGTCATGCTCGGAGTCGGGATCGACACCCCGGCCGGGGCGGCCGGGCTGCTGAGCCGCGGCGACGCGGCCGTCGTGGTGCTGCGCGGCCGCTTCTCCCTGGACGAGGGCGTCGCGCGCGCGGCCCGTGAGGCCGGAACCCCGGTGGTGCTCGTCGATCCCGGCGTTTCGTGGGGCCAGCTCGTCGCGGTGATCCACACGCTGGTGTTCGGCGAGCACGCCGCGGCCAAGGCCGCGGCCCCGGGAGGGTTGTTCGACCTCGCCGACACCATCGCGGGAGCCGTCGACGGGTCGGTGACCATCGAGGACGTCCAGGCGCGTGTGCTCGCCTACTCCCACCGCCAGCAGGACGTCGACCAGGCGCGGCTGCTCACCATCCTGGGCCGTCGCGTGCCGGACGAGACCCTGGCGGCGCTGCGTACCCAGGGCGTGTTCGCCCATCTGGACGACTCCGACGAGCCGCTGTTCGTGCCCGCCCTCAGCAGCGAGTTGACCGCGCGGGTGGTCGTGGCGGTGCGCGCGGGCCGCGAGCTGCTCGGCTCGGTGTGGGTGGAGGTCGACCAGCCGCTTTCCCCCGGGCAGAACGCGGCGCTGGTCGCCGGCGCCCGCGTCGCGGCGACCCACCTGCTGACCAGTCGCGCGAGCGCCGATCTGGAACGCCGGGTCGAGGCCGATCTGGTGCGGAGCCTGATCGAGGGCGCCGCCGACGCCCCTGCCGCGCTGCTGCGGCTCGGGTTGCCCGCGACCGACCTGCGGGTCATCGCGCTGCGCGCCGACGGAGGCGCGGACGCGGTGCTGCTCGCGGCACGCCACGCGACCGTCGGCTTCACCTGGGCCCGTCCCGGCCGCAGCGCCCTCGTCGGCGACGTGCTGTACACCGTCCTCTCCGGCGGGAAGGACGCGGACGCGGCCCGTGCCTGGGTGCGGGCGCTGGCGCGTGATCTCCCATCCGACGCGACGCTGTGGGCCGGGATCGGCGGTCCCGCGGACCTGTCCCAGCTGCCGGCCAGCCGGAGCGAGGCGGACGAGAGCCTGGCGGTCCACATGTCCGATCCGGACACGGAACTCCCCGTCACCTACGACGCGGTCTGGGACCGCATCCTGCTGCGCCGCCTGGCCGGCGCGGCCGCGGCGGGGAGGATGCCGACCAGCGGCCCGGTCGTGGATCTGGCCCGACACGACGCCGAGCACGGCACCGAGTACGTCCCGACACTGCGCGCCCTGCTGCGCGCGCAGGGCGACCTCCGGGAGGCGTCAGCCAGGCTGGCCGTGCACCCCAACACGGTCCGGTACCGCCTGCGGAAGATGTCCGAGGCCACCCGGCTGGAGCTCGACGACCCGCGCAAGCGCCTGGCGATGATGATCGCATTGGAAGCCGGCGCGGCGATGTCCGAATAGAACAACCGGCTCGTCATCCATTGTCCGAATCGGGCAGCTCTCATCCCTTCTTCCGCGGCCATGCTCGTGGTGTACGTCTCAAGAAGGGGAGAGCAATCGTGGCGGAGGAGAAGTCACCGCGCAGCGTCGTGGTGGTGGGGGCCGGGATGGTCGGCCTGTCGGTGGCATGGTTCCTCCAGGAGCGAGGAGTGCAGGTCACGGTGGTCGACCGGGCCGGTGTGGCCGCCGGCGCGTCCTGGGGCAACGCCGGATGGTTGTCTCCTGGCCTCGCCATCCCGCTGCCCGAGCCCAGCGTCCTGCGGTACGGCATGCGCTCGCTGCTCGACCGTGACGCGCCGTTGTACATTCCGACCAAGCCGGACCCGCGGCTGTGGGCCTTCCTCACCAAGTTCGCCACCCACTGCACCATGCGGCAGTGGGAGCGCGGCATGCAGTCCTACCGCCCGATCAACGCCCGGTGCCTGGACGCCTTCGACGTCCTGACCTCGAACGGCGTCGAGGCCCCCACGATCGAGGCGCCGATCATGGCCGCCTTCGAGAAGGCCGGCCAGGCGGACGACCTGCGCCGTGAGCTGGAACTGATCCTGCGTTCCGGCCAGGAGATCAGCTTCACGGAGATCCCCGGAGACAAGATCGCCGCGGAGGTCCCGCAGATCTCGTCCAACGTCGAGCTGGCGATCCGGCTGGACGGCCAGCGCTACATCGACCCCGGCGCCTTCACCCAGTCGCTCGCGGACGCCGTGGTCGCCCGCGGCGGCCGGATCCGTACCGGCTTCACGGCGCGGAACCTGCGCCACGGCGCGCGCGGTGTCACCGTCGAGGCGTACGCGGGAGACCCGGAGCACGCGGACGCGGTCGTGATCGCGACCGGAGCGTGGCTGAACGACCTCGCCCGGCCGCTGGGCGTGCGCACCCCCGTCCAAGCCGGCCGTGGGTACTCGTTCACCGTGCCGACCGAGCAGACCGTTCCGTGCCCGATCTACTTCCCCGCCACCCGCGTCGCCTGCACGCCGTACCAGGGCCAGCTCCGGGTGGCCGGGACCATGGAGTTCCGCTCGCCCGACCACCCGCTGGACACCGGTCGGGTCGCCTCGATCATCAAGGCAAGCCGGCCGCTGCTCACGGGAGTCGACTGGACGAAGCGGACCGACACCTGGGTCGGCCCCCGTCCCGTCACCCCCGACGGCCTTCCGCTCATCGGTGGCACCCGGGTGCCCGGCGTCTACATCGCCGGAGGCCACGGCATGTGGGGAGTCACCCTCGGTCCGGTGACCGGGCAGCTTCTCGCCGAGCAGATGGTCCTGGGCAAGCAGCCCGCCGAGCTGCGCCCCTTCAGCCCGGTCCGCTGAGCGCGGGAGAGTCAGGGCACCCGCCGGAGTTCGACGAGAACTCCGGCGGGGAACTCCGACCACGGGACGATCGTTGAAAACGCCAGTGGACTGGCGTAACGCCCCGCTGAGATGCTGGGCGTCGCACGCTGATCGGAGAGTCGGAGGCAGAGGTGGAGAGCAAGAACCCCATTTTCAGTCAGCGGGGTGCTCCCGGGGGACGGCAGGCATGGTCCGGGCCGACCCCGAGTGTCCAGCAACTGAACGAGATGTACGGCGCGCCCTCTTACGCGCCTCCGGCGGAACGCGCGATGACGATCGACGACGTCGTCGTACGCGGTTTCATGACCCTCGGCACGCTGTTCCTCTCCGCGGCCGTCGCGTGGTACCTGGACCTCAGCTGGTCCGTCGCGGCCCCCGCGATGATCGTCGGCCTGATCCTCGGGCTGATCGTCTCCTTCCGGCAGAGCACCAACCCGGCGCTCATCCTCGGGTACGCCCTCTGCTACGGCGTGGCCATCGGCGTGCTCAGCCACATGTACGACGACATCTTCCACGGCATCGTCCTGCAGGCCGTGCTCGGCACGATGCTGGCCTTCGGCGGCACGCTCGCGGTCTACACGCTGAAGATCTTCCGGCCCACCCCCAAGTTCACCAAGTTCGTCATCGGCGCCGCCCTGGCCGCGGTCGGCCTCATGCTCGTGAACTGGATCGCCGGATTCTTCGTGAACGGCGGGCTCGGTCTGCGGGCCGACAACCCGATCGGCTGGATCTTCAGCATCGCGATGATCCTGCTGGGCTGCTTCTTCCTGCTCCTCGACTTCGACGAGATCGAGAGCGGTGTCCGGTCCGGCGTCCCGGCGAGATACTCCTGGCTGATGGCCTTCGGGCTGACGCTGAGCCTGGTTTGGCTCTACCTGGAGATCCTCCGGTTCATCAGCTACTTCACGGACAGCGACTAGTCTTTATGATCAACATTTCATAACGAAACGATTTCCGTTGGGGGCTTGTCAAGCCGGGACGGGTGAGGCAGTGTCGAGCGCAAAGGAGCCTTATCCGTGGAGGTGCTCATGACGTTGAACCACTCACCGGAGACACAGACCAAGATCATCGCTCGCGTCCCCACCATTACCGGACGCGCCCTCCCCGAGTGGTTCCGAACAATCGACAACGGCCCGGCTTTTCTACGATGTGATGAGCGGGCCAACTGGCTCGCCGACGAGCACGGGCTCACCCACGGCTACGCGGTCGCCATCGTCCTGGAGCACGAGCGGCGTCGCAGGGGCCGACACTTCTGATCTGATCTGATCCGCGCCCGCGCCGTCCTCGGCGCGGGCGCATCATTGTCTTCATGGACCTGGACAAGGCACGCGCGTTCCTCGGGAACAACCACCGCGCGGTCATGCTGACCTGGCACGCCGACGGGCGGCCGCAGATGTCTCCCGTCACCGTCGGTGTCGACCGCGACGGATACGTCGTCGTCAGCAGCCGTGAGACGGCCGTGAAGACCCGCAACCTCCGCCGCAACCCTCAGGTGTTCCTCACCGTCACGACCGACGCCTTCTACGGCGAATGGGTGCAGATCGAGGGCACGGCCGAGATCATCTCACTGCCGGACGCGATGGACCGGCTGGTCGACTACTACCGCGACATCAGCGGTGAGCATCCCGACTGGGACGACTACCGCGCCGCCATGGTGCGGGACCGGCGCGTGATCATACGGATCACGGTCGACCGCGCCGGTCCCGACTTCCAGGGTTAGCCGCCGACTGCTAGCTGAGGCGCTCGACGATCATGGCCATGCCCTGGCCGCCGCCGACGCACATGGTCTCCAGGCCGATCGACTTGTCGTGGAACTGGAGGCTGTTGAGCAGCGTGGAGGTGATGCGGGCGCCGGTCATGCCGAAGGGGTGGCCGACGGCGATCGCGCCGCCGTTCACGTTCAGCCGGTCGATGTCGATGCCGAGGTCCTGGTACGACGGGATGACCTGGGCGGCGAAGGCCTCGTTGATCTCGACGAGGTCGACGTCGCCGATGGACATGCCGGCGCGGGCGAGCGCCTGCTTGGTCGCCTCGACCGGGCCGTATCCCATGATCTCGGGGGACAGGCCGGTGACGCCGGTGGACACGATCCGGGCGAGGGGCGTGATCCCCAGGGACGCGGCCTTGGTGTCGCTCATGATGACGACCGCGGCGGCGCCGTCGTTCAGCGGGCAGCAGTTGCCCGCCGTGACGGTGCCGTCGGGGCGGAAGACCGGCTTCAGCTGCGAGACCGCCTCGTAGGTGGTGCCCGCGCGCGGCCCGTCGTCCTTGCTCACCACGGTGCCGTCGGGAAGGGTCACCGGGGTGATGTCCTTCTCCCAGAAGCCGTTGGCGATGGCCTTCTCGGCGAGGTTCTGCGAGCGGACGCCGAACTCGTCCTGCTCCTGGCGGGAGACGCCCTTGAGGCGGGCAAGGTTCTCCGCGGTCTGGCCCATCGCGATGTAGATGTCCGGCACCGTGCCGTCCCCGCGGGGGTCGTGCCAGTCTCGGCCGCCCTCGGCCAGCTTCGCGGTACGCTCACGCGCCTCCCCGAACACCGGGTTCTGCGTGTCGGGCAACGAGTCGGAGTTGCCCTTGGCGAACCGCGAGACGCACTCGACGCCGGCCGAGACGAACACGTCGCCCTCGCCGGCCCTGATCGCGTGCAGTGCCATCCGGGTGGTCTGCAGCGACGAGGAGCAGTAACGGGTGACGGTCGTGCCCGGCACGCCGTCCAGCCCGAGCAACACCGACACGACGCGCGCCATGTTGAAGCCCTGCTCGCCGCCGGGAAGCCCGCAGCCGAGCATCAGGTCGTCGATGTCGTTCGGGTCGAGCTGGGGGACCTTGGCCAGCGCGGCGCTGATCATCTGGACGGTGAGGTCGTCGGGACGGATGTCCTTGAGCGAACCCTTGAAAGCGCGTCCGATCGGCGAGCGGGCCGTCGCGACGATGACTGCCTCAGGCATGTGGCTCTCCCTGCCTTATCCCTTTTCTGCGGAGGTTACCCCGGGGTACGGCGGTCGCCATCCCCGGGGGGCCACAAAACAGAACTTTCTACGGTCAGCCGTACATGCCGGGAGAGGTGGTGGTTCCGTCCTTGATGGCGTGCAGCGCGCCCTTCTCGTCACGCCAGATCCGCCAGCCGCTCTGGCTGCCGGTGAACCACGCGGGCGGGGCCGCCGCGGAGGTGATCCGCTGGCCGGAGCCCAGATCGAACTCGCACAACGCGGCGATCGAGTAGAACCCGGGGGAGATGCCGGTGAGCTTCAGCGGCTGCGGGTCGGTCACGCAGAACGACCACCCCTTGGTGCCCCGCGCCTCGGCGGGCTGGCCGCTGAGCAGGTTGAACGCGGTGCCGGGCGCGCTGTGCTTCAGGAAACCCAGCGTGTCCATCTTCTGCGGGAAGGCGAGCCACCATCCCGAGCCGGGCACCTGGGCCGCGGTGATCTGGCCGACGACCCGGCCGGACTCGCCGTCCAGCCGGGCGAAGCCGCCGTACTGGCCCTGCTGGTCGACGGGACGGACGACCGGCGCGAACGCGGGGTTGCCGCTGGGATAGACCCGGACCACCGACGGCCGCATCCACTCAAGGACGCCGTCCGCCAGACGGATCGAGAACAATCCGAACGTCGAGGTCTTCTTGGTGCGCGAGTCGGTGTACGGCGCGACGTAGCCGACCAGGTTGTCCCCCGTGGCGCCGAAGGCCCAGCCGCCGGACATGTCGACGTCGGCGCCGAGGGCCTGCTCGATCGGCAACTGCCACAGGGTCTTGCCGGTCTTCAGGTCGTGTGCTTCGAGCACGGGATGGGTGGCGAGCCGCAGCAGCACGACCCGCGTCGGGTCCGACCACTCCACCTCGGCGATGCCGGGGACCCGCCAGATCGTCTTACCGGTCAGGGCGTCGAGCACCACGAGCCGGGCCGTGCTGAGCGCGGTGTGCTCGGACAGGCAGACGTACGGCCCGCACCGCTGGGGGCCGAAGGTCGAGTGGACGGGTCTGGTCCACTTCTGCCGGCCCGTGTGGGCGTCCCTGACAACCAGGGTGGCGTTCCACTGGCCCTGCTTGACGGGGTCGATCGCGGCGACGACGCTCTGGCCGCTTCCGGCGTCGACGATCGCCGGGGCCTGCACGCCCATCCCCGGCAGCCGTCCGGTCATCGTCGCCGGAAAGGCCCAGAGCTTCTTGCCCGTCGCCTCGTCGAGCGCCACCGTCTCCAGGGTGCCGTCCGGCTTCATCGAGGTGGTCGCGGCGACCCCTGACCCCGTGGTGGTTCGGCTGACGGCGTTCACCTCGGTGGTCTGCCAGGTGGGGTACTTCTTCTCGGAGGCGGCGTCGCTCTGGGAGCAGCCGGCCAGGGCCCCGCTGGTCAGCAGAGCGGCGGAGGCGAGCGTGAGGGTGACTTTCGCGTGGGGCCGGGTCATATCACTCCTACTGGGGGTGACGGCCGGGTCGCGAAAGGTGACCGACTCTAGGCGCTCTTGGATATCGGCCCGGGGCGTCGGCGGAGCAGTGCCGCCCACCGTCCCTGGGGGCCGACCGCCCGGCCGGCGACCCGGGTCGCGCTGACCTCGGTGCCGGGTTCTTCCACGGCCATTGCCGCCAACAGGTATTGCGATCCTTCGACGCGCTGGGGCTCGGGCTCGGGCCACAATCCCAACGCGGCGCATACAGACGGTAGCACTGTGTACGCGGCCTGTAGGTAACCTCTGGCAGAAGGGTGATAGCGATCAGGGCCGAACATCTCGGCAGGGTTCGTGTCGAACTCGGGTCCGAGCAGGTCGGCGAAGGCGACCGTCCGGCCGCCCGCCTCCACCACCGCCACGGTCTGGGCCGCGGCGAGCTGGCGGGACCAGCGCCGTGTCACCCAGCGAAGAGGCTGCGGGATCGGCCGGATCGAGCCGAGGTCGGGACACGTTCCCACGACGACCTCCGCCCCGGCCTCGCGCAGCCGGCGCACCGCCTTCTGCAGGTGCCGTACGGCATGGGCGGGGAGGGTGGCCGTGGTGACGTCGTTGGCGCCGATGAAGATGACGGCGACCTCCGGTTCGGCGGCGAGGGCGCGGTCCACCTGGGGGCCGAGGTCGGCCGAGGCCGCGCCCGACTGGCCGACGACGGTGAGACGCACCGGGCGTTCCGCCACGGAGGCGAGGCCGTTGGCGAGGTTCACCGCCGGGGTTCCGTCGGGAACCGTCAGGCCGAGACCCACGGAGGTCGAGTCGCCCAGCATGACCATGCGTATCGGTTCGCCGTCGAAATCGCCGTAGACGCCGTCGGCGTCCGGGCCGTCCATGCCGTGCGGATTTCCCACGATCCGGCGGGCGATCAGGGCCTCCGCCATGAGCAGGCCGTACGTGGCGACTCCCAGGGCGGTGAGGCCCCCTCCGCCCATCGCGGCCGCGGTCGCGATCCGGCGCGCGGCGCGCGCCGCCCCAGGCGTCCAGATCACCTGCTCTCCCCGTTGTGACGGTACCTTTTGGTAGAGAAACTAGCCCAGTTCCGGCCACCCCCTCGGGATGACGGCTGCAGGCAAGCTGACAAAGCTTCAGTAAATCAAGGCGGTCTTCGCAGTGCGCGTACACGATTCCCTGATCGAGCTCATCGGTGACACCCCGCTCGTGCGGCTGCGCAAGGTCACAGCGGGTTTGCCCGCCCAGGTGCTCGCGAAAGTGGAATATTTCAACCCGGGCGGTTCGGTCAAGGACCGGATCGCGCTGCGGATGGTCGAGGCCGCCGAGAGGAGCGGCGCGCTGAAGCCCGGCGGCACGATCGTCGAGCCGACCTCGGGGAACACCGGTGTCGGGCTGGCCATCGTGGCCCAGGAGCGGGGCTACAAGTGCCTGTTCGTCTGTCCGGACAAGGTCGCCCAGGACAAGATCGCGGTGCTCAGGGCGTACGGCGCGGAAGTCGTGGTCTGCCCGACCGCCGTCTCGCCTGACCACCCCGACTCCTACTACTCGGTGTCCGACCGGCTGGCCCGCGAGACGCCGAACGCCTGGAAGCCCGACCAGTACTCCAACCCCGACAACCCCGAGAGCCACTACCACTCGACGGGCCCGGAGATCTGGGAGCAGACGGAGGGGCGGATCACCCACTTCGTCGCCGGCGTCGGGACGGGCGGCACGATCAGCGGCACCGGGCGCTACCTCAAGGAGGTCTCCGGCGGCCGAGTGAAGATCATCGGGGCCGACCCCGAGGGGTCGGTCTACTCCGGCGGCACGGGCCGGCCGTACCTCGTCGAGGGCGTCGGCGAGGACATCTGGCCCGCGACCTACGACACGACGATCTGCGACCAGGTGATCGCGGTCTCGGACAAGGACTCGTTCGGGATGACCCGCCGTCTCGCCCGCGAGGAGGCGCTGCTGGTCGGCGGGTCCTGCGGCATGGCCGTGGTCGCCGCGCTCCGCGTCGCACGGGACGCGCGGCCGGACGACGTCGTGGTCGTGCTGCTGCCGGACGGCGGCCGCGGCTACCTGTCCAAGATCTTCAACGACGAGTGGATGGCCGACTACGGGTTCCTGACGACGTCGAGCGACGAGGGTCTCGTCGGCGACGTGCTGGGGCGCAAGGGCACCAGACTGCCGGAGTTCGTGCACGTCCACCCGCACGAGTCGGTCGGTACGGCCATCTCCATCATGCGGGAGTACAGCGTGTCGCAGCTCCCGGTCATGAAGGAGGAGCCGCCCGTCATGGCGGCCGAGGTCGTCGGCTCGATCATCGAGCGCGACCTGCTCGAAGGGCTCTACCGCGGCAAGGTCGCCGCCGAGGACCCGCTGGGCGACCACATGTCCGCGCCGCTCCCGATGATCGGTTTCGGCGAGCCGGTCGCACGCGCGGTCGAGGCGCTGGAGAAGGCGGACGCGGCCGTGGTCCTCGACGACGGCAAGCCGGTCGGTCTCCTCACCCGCCAGGACCTGCTCGCGTTCCTGGCGTCGAATTGAGCGGCTCTCGGGAAGGTTACGCTCAGGCTATGAACGAAGGCTTCGAGACGCTGGCCATTCACGCAGGCCAGGAGGCGGATCCGCACACGGGTGCCGTCGTGCCGCCCATCTACGCCGTGTCCACGTACAAGCAGGACGGCGTGGGCGGGCTGCGCTCGGGTTACGAGTACAGCCGGTCGGCGAACCCGACCAGGACGGCCTTGGAAGAGTGCCTCGCCGCCGTCGAGGGAGGCGCCCGCGGCCTCGCGTTCGCCTCGGGGCTGGCGGCGGAGGACACCCTGCTTCGCACGGTGTGCGCCCCGGGTGACCACGTCCTGATCCCGGACGACGCCTACGGCGGCACCTTCCGGCTTTTTGCGAAGGTGCTCGAGCGGTGGGGCGTGTCCTACGACCCGGTGCCACTCGGCGACGTGGACGCGGTCCGCGCGGCGGTGCGCCCCGAGACCAAGGTGATCTGGGTCGAGACGCCCACCAACCCGCTGCTCGGGATCGCCGACATCGCCGCGCTGGCGTCGATCGCCCACGACGCGGGCGCGCTGCTGGTCGTGGACAACACGTTCGCCTCGCCGTACCTGCAGCAGCCGGTCGCGCTCGGCGCGGACGTGGTGGTCCACTCGACGACGAAGTACGTCGGGGGCCACTCGGACGTCGTCGGCGGCGCGCTGGTGGCCGCGTCGGCGGAGCTGGGCGAGCGGCTCGCCTACCACCAGAACGCCATGGGCGCGGTGGCCGGGCCCTTCGACGCCTGGCTGACCCTGCGCGGCCTCAAGACCCTTGCCGTACGGATGGACCGGCACTGCGACAACGCCGAGCGCGTGGTCGAACTGCTCGCGTCCCACCCGAAGGTGACCCAGGTCCTCTATCCGGGGCTGCCCGAGCACCCGGGGCACGAGGTCGCGGCGAAGCAGATGCGGCGCTTCGGCGGGATGGTGTCGTTCCGGGTCGCCGGAGGCGAGGAGGCCGCCGTCGAGGTGTGCAACCGGGCGAAGCTGTTCACGCTCGGCGAGTCGCTCGGCGGGGTCGAGTCCCTGATCGAGCACCCGGGGCGGATGACCCACGCGTCGGCCGCCGGCTCGCCGCTGGAGGTGCCCGCCGATCTCGTCCGGCTCTCTGTCGGCATCGAGACGGTCGGCGACCTGCTCGCCGACCTCTCCCAGGCGCTCGGCTGACCGGTCCTCGGCTGGCCGGCCCTCGCTGACCGGTCAGGGAGTCGGGTCGAAGAAGACCATCAGGAACAGGATCACCAGCCAGATCACGGCGGCGATGCCGCCCATGGCGGCGATCCTGCCGATCTGGACCCTGGCGTCGTCCTCCGTGCTCTCGCTCGACAGAGCGCGGATGGCGGCGCCTTCGTCGCGTTCGATGAAGACCATGAGCACGGCGGCGACGACGAACAGCGTCATCGACGCCGAGAGGTACGGCGCGCCCAGCTTGCTGCCGCCGAGGATGAGCCCGGTGATGAACACGCCCAGCGTCAACACGCCGAAGAGCCGGGTGCTCCGCCGGAGATAGCGCAGGACACCGAGGTCGCGCGTGCGGATGTAGCGCGGGACGGCACTGGTCACCGCGGTCAGGGGGCCGATGGCGAAGATCGCGAACCCGATGTGCAGCCACAGCAGCACCTTGCCGAGAAACGACATGTGGCCGAGGTTATCGCCTGGCTGATCGAATCGGGAGCACGGCCGATTCCCTCAGTGGTTCGCGGAGGCGCGACGGCACTTCGGGCAGTCGTGCCGAGGGTTGCTCACGTACCGGCAGGCCGTGTGGTCCACATAGAGGCCGAGGAGCCACCGTGTGCCCGAGGCGAGGTAGCCCGATCCGGGGTCCGTGGCGGATCCGCGCCGGTCCTCGACTCGGATGCCGATCACGATGACCGCGAACACGCCGATGATCCCGCCCATGATGATCAGCACTCCGACGGCCAACACCTGAGGCATCCCGTCCTCCCTTCCCGGTGATCTCGCGAGTCTTGACACGGAAGCGGTGGCACCGGTCCCGCGTCGTGAACTACGCTTTGTTCCTTCTGAGCCTGCTCACCGGTCTCATACCAATGAGTGGGCTCTGTATAAACGGGTACGGCAGTTTTGGACCGGAAAATCTAACCGGTGAGTAACCTTTGGGGAAGGGGAGGTGCGACGTGCCCCAGCCGCTGTACCGGCAGGTGGCAGACGCGCTCCGTCAGGAGATCAGCAGCGGTGAGCTGCAGCCCGGCGCGCAGCTTCCCTCCGAGCCGGAGCTGGAGAAGCGTCACGGGGTCTCACGCAACACCGTTCGGCTGGCCCTCGCGGCGCTGGCGAACGAGGGCCTCGTGGAGCCGCGCCAGGGGCGCGGGACCTTCGTGCGGGACCGCACCACCTTCATGGTGCTCGCTTCGGCCGAGGAAGGCGGCTCCGCGCGCGACGACAGGGACGCGTTCGTCGCCGCGGTCACCGTCGCGGGGCGCAACCCGGAGCAGGTCGACTTCCGGATGGAGGTCCGCACCGCGTCCTCCGAGGTGGCCGCTCGCCTCCAGGTCGACGAGGGGTCCCCGGTGGTCGTGCGCAGCATGCGCCGCCTGATCGACGGCCGCCCCTGGTCCATCCAGGAGTCCTTCTATCCCATGGACGTCGCCCAGGGGACGCGCCTCATGTCGCCCACCGACATCCCGTACGGAACGATCACCGAGATGGCGCGGCACGGTCACGCGCAGGTGGGATATCGCGACGAGGTGCTGAGCCGCATGCCCACCCACACCGAGGCCGCGTTTCTCGGCGTGGGAACGGGGGTTCCGGTGCTGGAGATGTTCCGCACCGCCTATTCGGCCCAGCGTGCGATCCGCCTCACGATCAACGTCTACGCCGGTGACAGCACCCAGTTGGCCTACGAGATCGGCGATGTCACGGCCGGCCAGGAGCCACCGCCCACCACGGAGCGGTCATGAGCTTCCGCCTGCGGCTGGCGCGCCGCGACGACGTCGACGACCTCATCTTCCTCCGGGACGAGGCCGCCACCTGGCTGCGTAAGAAGGGGTCGGACCAGTGGGCCGCGACGTGGCGAGGGGACGCCGACCACCGGCGCAGGCTCCTCGTGGGCGTCGATCTGCGCGCGACCTGGCTGGTGACGCTGGGGAACCATCCGGTCGCGACCGTCACCGTCTACGACGAGGACCATCCGGGAATCTGGCGACGGGCGCCGCATGGTCACGAGCCGGCGTTCTATCTGCACCGGCTGATCGTCTCCCGGCAGCCCGACGACTGCCGCGGCCTCGGAGGCCGTGTCCTCGACTGGGCGGCGGCCTGCGCCGAACTGGCCGGTGCCGGATGGCTCCGGGTCGACGTGTGGACCACCAACACCGGGTTGCACGACTACTACAAGGGCAAGGGGTTCGCCCCGGCCGGGCTGATCCCGATGGACGTCCTCGACGGGCTCGGGTGGAGCGACTATCCGTCGCGGGCGTTGTTCCAGCGAAAGCTGGCGCCGCGGAAAGATCCAAATTTCGCCATGGATGAGGCACGCGCCGCCCACCTCTGGGACGGCATGGGTTTCGAAATATCCAAATCCGGATAAAACGTCATTCAGACAATGAGGTCTGACTTGGTCCTGTCCACGGGCAGATCGGGAGGCCTGCCGTGACACAAACCCCGGAGCCGTACAGCCAGGAGTGGCTGAGGCTTCCCGTTTCCTATGTCCGTCAGGTCGCCGAGGCGCTGGGGGAGCGCGTCGCTCGCTGGTGGGACGACCCGTTCGATCCACGTGACGCGACGATCGAGCTCGCGGACGGCACCGCCCTCGTCTGGGACGAGGAGAGCGGCTGGCGGCACGGCCGGTTCGTCTCGGGCGAGCAGGGTGTGCGCACCGAGTTGGCCGACGTGCGCTATCTCGGCGGCGGTGTGCTGCCGGCGCCCACGCGCGTGGTGACCCTCCTCGACGACCCGGCGTACGGCGGTGCCTCGTGTCCGGAGTATCGCCGCCACACACACCTGGACGACGGATTCGACCAGGCGCTGGCGGGCTTCGTCCCGATCACCGCCTGACCCGACGGTCACCGCCTGACCCGACGGTCACCGCCTGAGGCGGCAGCTCACCGTCTGGTGCGGCGGCTGCGCAGGAAATCGCTGACGACGTACTCGCCGAGGCGCTCGGCGCTGGGGGAGAAGACCCTGCCCCCGTTGCGCCGGGCGACCTCGTCGACGAAGTCGCGCAGCCGTTCGTCGGCGGCCAGCATGAACACGTTGATGGTCGCTCGTCGCCGGGTCATCTTGTCGACCTCGGCGAGGGTGAGTGCGAGGGTCTCCGGCGACGGCGGCCAGTCGAAGCGTGGCACGCCGTTGCGCAGCAGGTGGGCCGTGGGCTCACCGTCGGTGACGACCAGGACCACCGGCTCGAAGTCCGGATGCCGGTCCAGGTGGCGGCCGGCGATCAACAGCGCGTGGTGCAGGTTGGTGCCCTGGACCATGTCCCACTCCAGACCGGCGAGCTCGTCGGCCCGGAGCACCCGCGCGTAGTTCGAGAATCCGATGATCTGCACGGCGTCCTGCGGGAACTTCGAGGTCACCAGCGCCTGGAGGGCGAGCGCCGTCTGCTTGGCCGCCGCCCAGGTGCCCCGCAGCGCCATGGAGTACGACAGGTCCACCAGGAGGCAGACCGCCGCGGCGGACCGCCGTTCGGTCTCCACGATCTCGAAGTCGTCGACCGAGAGGGTGACCGGGGCGCCGCCGCCACGCCGTACGCCGTTGACGATGGTGCGGACGACGTCGATGGGCTGCTCGTCGCCGAACCGCCAGGGCCGGGTGGACCCGGTCAGCTCGCCCGCGGCTCCGGCGTCCCGCTGGTCGTGGTCGCCGCGGCGGCTGGATTCGAGTGAGGAGAACGCCCGGCGGAGCGCGGTCTCGCCGAGCCGGCGCACGGCCTTCGGGGTGAGTTCGAGCTTGCCGCGGTGGCGACGGAGGTAGCCCTGGGCCTCCAGTTCGCGTTCGATCCGGCGGAGGGCCTCCAGGTCGTCCACGGCCGATCGGCCGAGCGCCCGGCGGATCGCCGCCTCGTCGATGTCGTCGAGCCGGGCTCCGGGGTAGTCCTGCCGGAGGGCGGATTCGAGCTCGCCAAGGTCCGCCAGCTCCTGCAGGGCGGTCACGGCGTCGCCCATGCCCATGGGGTCCTCGCCGGACAGTCGCTCGGGGGTCTCCCAGGCGAGATCGGGTCGCCGGGCGTACAGGCTCTCGCCGAGGCGGCGCATCTGCTCGGCCAGCCCGGCCTGTTCCAGCGTCTGCTCGATCAGCCCGGCCAGCTCGGCCCGCTGCTCCGGGGTCAGTGACGCCAGTAGCCGCTGCGCCGCCGCGGCCCGGCGGGCGAGCTGGTCGACGAGTTCCTCGAGATTCTGCGGATTCTCCGGGAACATGTCCCCGTATTTCCGCATAAATTCGGCGAAATCATCCGGGGTGTGTTCGCCGCGGGCGTCCCGATCGAGCATCTCGTTGAGATCCGTCATCATCTGGCGGATCCGCTCCATGGCGGCGGGGTCGGGGCTCGCGAGCGCGTCCCGCATGCCGCGGAACTGGCTGTCCAGGACCTCCCTGCGCAGCAGGTCGCGCAGTTCCTCGAACGTCCGGCGGGCGGCCGGCGACCGCCAGTCGTAGGAGCTCAGCTCCTGGATCGCCCGGGAGGTGTCGGAGGGAAGCGCGTCGAGCATCGCCTCCCGGAACCTCGCGTCGTCCGACGGATCGGGAGTGAGGCTCCCCGCGGGAGGATCTCCGGTCTCCCGCCGAAGCTCGGCCCGCTCCTGCCCGATCGCCTTGTCCAGCAGGGCGCGGGCCTGTTCCAGGGTCCCGTCGAGCCGGGTGTTCGACCGCAGCTCCCGGCGGCGCTGCCGTACCTGACGGAGCAGGTCGTCCAGCCCCCGGTGGTCGGGGGCTCCGGGGAGACCGCGTCTCAGCAGGTCGCGCAGCGCGTCCAGTGGTGTCGACCCGGACAGGATGGCGTCGCCCATGCCGTCCAGAGCCTCGCGCACGTCGTACGGCGGGGCCAGTGGATCAGGCCCGTCGTGATACTCCCCGTACAGGTAAGCCACGGGACCACGCTACCCGCATATATCGCCCTGACAGGGATAGACTTCGTGGATCTCCATGACCTCACCGCTCGCCGCGAGGTAGTCCACCTTCACCTGCATCTCCTTGAGCGCGTCGAGCGCCCCGGCGAGGTCGGTGGACGAGCACTGCCGCATCCCGATGCCGTCACGGTCGGTGCTGGTGGGCTGGACCGAGTTGTCTCCGCAGGAGCGTCCGACCCTGAAGAAGATCATCGTTCCGGTGTACGGCAGGGTGATCGGCGCGCCCGACTTCTTCGTGAAGGAGTACCCCATGCTGGGGACCCGCTTCACCGCGTACGGCGTGAACTGTACGGCGCCCTTGCCCGCGGGCGCGATCGTGCCGAACGCCGTCCGGGGGTCGTCCGGCGGATAGAGGAACTCCTGGGCCTGTACGGCGGCGCCCGAGGCCGGGTCGTACGTCACCCTGACGGGGACCGGGCCGAGGCTGAGCGTGAAGTCGAGGTCGTTCGCGGTGCAGCGGGTCGCGCCGAGCGCCTTGGCGTCGATCGCGATCTTCCCCTCGGTCTCCTTGAGGTCGCACGCGACGGTGATCCTGCGATAGTCCAGCGACGGGGCGAAGGTCACCCGGACGTCCTCGGCCGACCGGATCGCCTCGACGCGGTAGCGATTCTTGTCGCGGGTCGCCCTCCTGGGGCTGATGATCATCGTGCCGGGGCCGTCGGCGCGGGCGAAGCCGTACACCGTGCTCGCCGGCCGGGACGGCACGGCCGCCGGCGTCGTGGTCGTCATCGAGGACGCGGCGGCCGGGGACGAGGCGCCTTCGGCCTCCTGGCCGCATCCGCCGAGTGCCGCCACGGCCAGGGCCGCGAGGGCGAGCGAGGCGGGACCGCGCGTGATCATGATGGGTTCCCCCCGTGCTGGTAGCCGTTCGATGCACCCGTTCAGATGGGCCCACCGGACGAAAGGTTGCGCGGGGGAAGGTCACGATCCGGTCATGTCCTGTAGACGGCGCCTCCGGCGAGCTCGTCCTTGGAGAGGCGGCGCATGAGATAGAGCCCTTCGAGCGCGAACTCCAGCGCGGCCGCGGCGTGGCCGGGCGACTCGTCGCCCTCGCCCATGCCGAGCGTCGACATGATCTTGGCCAGGCCGTCCACCCGGCCGATGCGGCGCAGCAACTCGGTGGCGGGCACCAGCTCGCCCGACTCCACCTGGGCACCCTCGGAGAACCGGCCGAGCAGCCCGGTCAGGTCGGCGCCGCCCAGCGAGCCGCGGAACGTCTCGGCGGTCGCCCGGCGCAGGAGATGGGCGAGGACCTCGACCTCGCGTCCCTCCTCGCTCACCTCGAACTCGACCTTGCCGCGCAGCGTGTGCACGATCCCCGGGAGGTCGCACACCCGGACCACCGCGCGCTCCTCGCCCGCCAGCGCGGCCCGCCGTACGGCCGAGGCGGCGGCGGTCTCGGCGGCGGCGATCGAGAACCGCGCGGAGACGCCGGAGCGGCCGTCCACCGCCGTGGACTCGCGGACCAGCCGGGTGAACCTGGCGATGACCTCGACGAGGTGGTCGGGGAGGTCGGCGTTCAGCTCGTGCAGCGCGGCCTCCTGCCGGATCAGGACCAGCTCGTCGGCGATGCTGCGGGGATAGTGCGTACGGATCTCCGCGCCGAAGCGGTCCTTCAGCGGCGTGATGATGCGGCCGCGGTTGGTGTAATCCTCGGGGTTGGCGCTGGCGATCAGCAGGATGTCGAGCGGAAGACGCAGGTTGTAGCCCCGGACCTGGATGTCGCGCTCCTCCAGCACGTTGAGCAGCGAGACCTGGATGCGCTCGGCGAGGTCGGGCAGTTCGTTGACCGAGAAGACGCCCCGGTTGGTCCGTGGCACGAGGCCGTAGTGAACGGTCTCGGGGTCACCGAGCGTGCGGCCCTCGGCGATCTTGATCGGGTCCACGTCGCCGATGAGGTCGCCCACCGAGGTGTCCGGCGTGGCGAGCTTCTCGCCGTAGCGGTCGTCGCGGTGCCGCCAGGTCACGGGCAGGTCGTCGCCGTGCACGGCGGCCAGCCGCCGGCACCGTACGCAGACGGGGGCGTAGGGATGGTCGTTGATCTCGCAGCCCTTGACCACCGGCGTCCACTCGTCGAGCAGCCCGGCGACGGTGCGGATCAGCCGGGTCTTGCCCTGGCCGCGCTCGCCGAGGAGGACCAGGTCGTGGCCCGCGATGAGGGCGCGTTCCAGGTGCGGCAGCACGGATTCGTCGAAACCGACGATGCCGGGAAACCGGGGCTCTCCCGAACGCAGCCGGGCGAGGAGGTTCTCGCGGATCTCGGCCTTCACGGTCCGATGGACGTGTCCACTCTCGCGCAGCTCGCGCAGAGTGCTGGGAGCGGGTGCGGGCGATTTGTGCACGGAGACGAGACTACGTCGCCATCGGAAGATCCGGCACCTCGGTACGCATGGGGATCTTGACCATTGTGTGACGCCCGTTGTGCGTCGATCCCCCCTTAGTGGGGAGAATCGGGGCAAGAGGGCAATTAGCGACTCAGTAGTGACCCAGCAGTGTCGACAGGAGGAGGCGAGACGATGGCGGTTTTGACAAGCCGGTTCGCCGATGGTCTCGCCGTGGGCACCGATCTCGTGGAGACGGCCGAGGCCGCGATCCGGCAGGCCCTGGCCGGGCTTTCCGGACGCCCCGACCTCGTCTGCTTCTTCATCTGCGGAGACGATGCCGACGACGTCACGCGGGCCGGGCAGCGCGCCATGTCCCTGGTTTCCGGCGCACACGTGATCGGATGCAGCGCCACCGGGGTGATCGGGGACGCGCAGGGTGTGGAACTCAGACCCTCGGTCAGCGCGTGGGCCGCGTCCCTGGGCGACGCCGAGGTGACGACCTTCGCGCTGGAGACGCTCCGCACCGAGGACCGCTTCGTGGTCATCGGCCTGCCGGAACGGGGCCCGGAGGACAGGGTCGCCGTCCTGCTCGCCGATCCCTACACGTTCCCGACGGACGCGTTCGTCGAGCATTCGGGGGAGGTGCTCGGCAATCTGCCGATCATCGGCGGCCTGGCCAACGCGCTCGCGGGCCGCGACTCGGTACGGCTCTTCGCGGACGGCGAGACGTACACGGAAGGCGCGATCGGCGTCATCCTCGGCGGCTCGCTGAACGTGAGCACCGTGGTCAGCCAGGGCTGCCGCCCGATCGGACCGACGATGGTGGTCACCCGGTCAGAGGACAACCTGCTGCTCGAACTGGCCGGCCAGCCCGCGCTCGCCCGTCTCGAGGACATCGTGAGCGGGCTCGGCGAGGCGGACAGGGAGCTCGTCGCGTCCGGGCTGCAGATCGGCCTCGCCATGGACGAGTACGCGGAGCGTCACGAACGCGGAGACTTCCTCATCAGGGGTGTGCTCGGCATCGACCCCGAACGGGAGGCCGTCGCCATCGGAGACGTGGTGGAGATCGGCAGGACCGTCCGCTTCCAGGTGCGGGACGCCGAGACCGCGGACGAGGACCTGTACGAGCTGCTCGACGACTACGTCAACCAGGGCGGCCGGGTGGACGGCGCGCTGCTGTTCTCCTGCAACGGGCGTGGCTCCGCCATGTTCGGCTCGGCCGACCATGACGCCCTCGCCGTACGCGACACGCTCGGACCCATCGGCGTGGCGGGATTCTTCGCCGCAGGAGAGCTCGGACCGGTCGCCGGGCAGAACCACGTGCACGGGTTCACCGCGTCGATCCTGGTCTTCTCCTCCTAGCGCCGCTCCCGGCGCGGAGGCCGCTCGTTCCGAGGTCACGGGCGGGCGAGCTGCTCCAGCCGCTGGTGCAGGTGATCCACATAGTCCTCGGACTCGGGCTTCATCAGGACGCTGCGCAGGATCCGGGCCCCGTCCGCGTCCTGGATGATCTTCGGGTGCCGGGCGTCCATGGCGGCCGCACCGACCCGAAGCGTGCTCAGGAAGACCGGGTCCTCGGCGTCCGTCATCCCCGCCTGGAGGATCCTGGCGCTGGCCTCGTCGATCCGGCTCAGTGTGGCCGGCTCGGACACCGGGAAATAGCTGACGATGTCGAGCTCGGGCCGCTGGTACAGATCCAGGTGCTCGGACTCCTCGATCAGCTCGGCCCAGCGCACCGCCGCGCGCCGCCCGGCGGCCAGGACCTGCCCCAGGCCGTCCCGCGTCGATGGAAGAAGCTGGAAGGTGAGCCACAGGGCCGCCGCGGCGGCGCCGGCCCGGGAGCACTCCAGGCTGATCTCCCCGAGGTGCAGCTCCTCAGAGGTGAAGTAGGTGTACGGGGAGTCGTGGAGATAGAAGCGGCCCACGGCCGGGTCGCGGAACAACACCGCGCCGCAGCCGTACGGCTGGAGCCCGTGCTTGTGCGGGTCCACCACCACGGAGTCACACCGCGCGATCGCCCGCCAGGGCGCCTCGGGCAGTCCTTCCGGCCCGTCGGACCCGGCCAGCAGCGTGAAGAACCCTCCGTAGGCGGCGTCCACGTGGATCCGTACGTCATAGCGCTCGCGCAGGGCCAACGCCTCGTGGACGGGGTCGACCACGCCCAGGGCGGTGGTGCCCGCGGTGAGGACGACGGTGCCGACGCGTCCTGTGCGCAGCAGCTCCTCCAGCGCGTCGAGGTCCATGGCGCCGCGGCCGTCCACCGGCACAGGATGTCCCTCGATCCCGAGGACGCCGCACATCCGGCTGTGCGTGTAATGAGCCTCGGCGCTGTAGGCGACACCCCGGCCAGGGTGGAGTTCCCTGGCGACGAAGAGGGCCTCCAGATTGGCGATGGTGCCGCTCGTGGTGAGGTGCCCGAGATGGGGCTCGAAACCGAACATCGTCGCCAGCTGCGCGACCACCTCGCGCTCCATCGCGGCGGTGGCCGGGCCGCCGTCCAGCGCGTGGTTGTTGGGGTTGATCAGCATGGCTGTCAGGTAACCCACGACGGCCGCCGGGTGCGGCGGCTTGAGCATCTGCCCGGCATATCGCGGATGGAAGAACGGGTAGTTGTCCCGCAGCCGCTCAGTGAGCAGGCCGAACGCCGTACCGAAGCGCTCGTCGTCGATCCGCAGCGACGGATGCTGGGTGAACTGCCCGAACGTACGTGACCAGGTCTCGTTGGCGGTCACGGCCTCGTCGAGCCAGTGTCGCAGGTCCATGGGATGAGCTCCTGAGGGTCGGATCGGAGGGGCCGCTCGGGCCGGGCCCTCGCCGCACAGGCCGGACAATTCATTTGACGCCAAACAAAATACGCGCGCTCGGTCGGAACGCGCCAGAACCGGAAGGCGCCGGATCAGCCGGCGGCCCCGGTCGCCGCGAACTCCGCCGTCTCGGGGATCACGTTGGCGACCACGCCGGCGGCGGGAGCCTGACCCCGGAGAGGGCGGCCGCCGAGAACTGAGAGCGCTATGGGGGTGCGTGTAACGCTCGATCCCGGTCCGTCCAAGCAAGGGTGTATTCGGACGGACGACCAAGGAGCGACACTGGTGCGCCTGAGACAGACGGGATTGGCGGACATCGCCGATGATCCCGTGGCATTCGAAGCCTTCTATCGGCGCCATTTCGAGGCCGTGACCCGGTTCCTGGCACGGCGGGTGGGGGACCCGCACGCCGTGGCCGACCTGACGGCCGACGTGTTCCTCGCGGTGCTCGACTCGGCGCACACCTACCGGCCCGGCAAGGGCAGCGAGATCGCCTGGTTGTACGGCGTGGCGCGCAACACGATGCTGGCCGAGCGCCGCCGCTCGGCCAGGGAGTCACGCGCGAACAGCCGGATAGCGGGGCGGCGGCTGCTCGAAAGTGACGACGTGTCCCGGCTGGAAGACCGGATCGATGCCGAGTCTCCGGCCAGGCGGGCCATGGAGGCGATGGCCGGACTTCCCGAGAACGACCGGGCTCTTCTGGAGCTGGTGGCCGTCGACGGCCTCAGCCCGGCGGAGGCCGCCGCCGCGCTCGGCATCCGGCAGGGAACCGCCCGAGTCAGGCTCCACCGCGCGCGCCGCGCGCTCCGGCAGATCCCCGGCGTCGTGCCGCCCCTCGTGATGGAAGGACACCGATGAACGACACTTTCGAAGACCGCCTGCTCGCGGCGCTCAAGGCCGAGATGGCCGCCCGGCCGGAGGCGAGGCCCGTCGCGGCGGCGCGCCGGATGACCGGTCGCAGAGTCCTGACGGGGGCCGCCGTCCTCGGCGTCGCCGCCACCGCGGCCGTCGCCGTGCCGATGGTGATCGGCGCGCAGACCCCCGCGTACGCGCTGACGAAGAACGCCGACGGCTCGATCAACCTCAAGATCAACGACTTCCGGGATCCGGATCAGGTCGAGAAGGACCTGGCCGACATGGGGGTGCGCGCCGACATCACGTACCTGCCCCTGGGCAAGCGGTGCGCCGACGGCCGGGCGCCCTTCGTGGACGGCGACCGCACCGCCACGACCGCCGAGGAACTCCGGAGCAAGGAACCGGCCGTTCAGGAGGAACTGCGGAAGAGGGTGGAGAAGACGGCGTCCTCCAAGGCCATCCGGCCCAAGAACGGGATCACGATCTATCCCAAGCACATCAGGCCCGGCCAGATCGTGATGATCGAGGTCGCGGAGAATCCCGTCGAGCCGACGGTGGACAAACCGGGGGTCGCCTGGCAGTTCAGCGGCAGGCTGACGGAGGGGCCGGTCGAGCCCTGCCAGGTCGTCGACCAGCCCGGTGCGTTCGAGATCGGCGACGCCACGCCGCCGCCCGGCAGCTGACGCACGCCAGCGTCCTGACTCCATTGCGAGCCGTGGGCGCGGGTGCGGTTCGCGGCGGGCATTGGGGAACGTGGACGCCCGCGAGTGGGAGACTTTCGGGCATGGGTGCTCCACAGGTGACGTACGACGATGTCGTCGCCGCACGTGAACTTCTCGCCGGTGTGATCGTGCAGACTCCGGTCGTGCACTCCAGAGTGCTGTCCGAAATGCTCGGCGGCCCGGTCCATCTCAAGTGCGAGAACCTCCAGCGCGCCGGATCCTTCAAGGTGCGCGGGGCGTACGTCCGGATCGCGCGGCTCACCGACGAGGAGCGGGCCCGTGGTGTGGTCGCCGCCAGCGCGGGCAACCACGCCCAGGGGGTGGCGTTCGCCTCGGGGCTGCTCGGGGCGAAGTCGAGGGTCTACATGCCAGAGGGCGCCCCGCTGCCCAAGGTCGAGGCCACCCGCGCGTACGGCGCGGACGTCGTCTTCGCGGGGCACACGGTCGATGTGGCGCTGCAGGCGGCCAAGGACGACGCGGAGCGGTCGGGGGCGGTGTTCATCCACCCTTTCGATCACCCTGACGTGGTCGCCGGGCAGGGGACGATCGGGTTGGAGATCCTGGAGCAGTTCCCCGAAACCGGCACGATCGTCCTCCCCATCGGGGGTGGCGGGCTCGCGGCGGGCGTCGCCCTCGCGGTGAAGTCGCTCCGCCCCGGCATCAGGATCGTCGGCGTCCAGGCCGAACGCGCGGCGGCCTATCCGGTGTCACTCGCCGCCGGCCATCCGGTCATGGTGGAACCCACCTCCACGATGGCCGACGGCATCGCGGTCGGACGCCCAGGTGAGCTGCCGTTCGAGCTGATCCACTACCTGGTGGACAGCGTCGTCACGGTGTCGGAGGAGACGCTGTCCCGGGCGCTGCTGCTCTGCCTCGAACGCTCGAAGCTGGTCGTGGAGCCCGCTGGTGTGGCCGGGGTGGCCGCCCTGCTCGACCACCCGCACGCGTTCGAGCCGCCGGTGGTGGCGGTGCTCTCGGGCGGCAACATCGATCCGCTGCTGCTCTCCAAGGTGCTGCGGCACGGTCTCGCGGCGGCGGGGCGCTATCTCGCCTTCCGCATCCGGCTGACCGACCGGCCCGGCGCCCTGGCGGCGCTGCTCGCCAGGCTCGCGGACCTCGGCGCGAACGTGCTCGACGTGGTGCACGAGCGGGTCGCGCCGAGGCTCCATCTCGACGAGGCCGAGGTCCTGCTGCAACTGGAGACCCGTGGGCCCGCGCACTGCGACGAGGTCCTCGGCGCCCTGCGCCGCGACGGCTACAAGCTCAGCTTCGGCTAGCCTCGCCGCTCGGCGCTCGGCCGGCCCCGCCGCTCGCCGCTCGCCGCTCGGCGAGGCCGAGGCCGAGGCGGACGCGGCCGAGTGCTCAGGTCAGCCGAGCGCGGGGCGGGTGGGCTGGAAGAGCCAGGCGTCGAAGAGCGGGCCCAGCTTCTTGCCGGACGTCTTCTCCGCCATGGCGATGAACTCGTCCGTCGTGACATTTCCGTACTTGTAGGTCGCCGCCCACTTCTTGATCAGGGTGAAGAACGCGTCGTCGCCGATCTCTTTGCGCAGGGCGTGCAGCGTCATGGCGCCGCGCGTGTAGACGGAGTCGTTGAACAGGTCGTCGCGCTGGGCCTTGCCGGGCGGGTAGCTCCACATCGCGTTGGCCGTGTCGGCGTACGACTTCTGGAACATCTGGTCGGCGGTCGAGCCGCCCGAGTGCTCGGACCACAGCCACTCGGCGTACGACGCGAAGCCCTCGTTCAGCCACAGGTCCTGCCAGCGCTTGATGCTGAGGCTGTCGCCGAACCACTGGTGTGCCAGCTCGTGGGCGATGATGCCCGAATCGGGCGCGAAGCCGCCGTAGATGGGCTTGGTCTGGTTCTCCAGGGCGTATCCCGCCTCGTAGGCGTCCACCACGCCGCCGGTCGAGGAGAACGGGTACGGCCCGAACACCGTCGTCCAGTAATCGGTGATCTGGGCGGTCTTGGTGTAGAGGAGGTCGAGCGTGTTGCGGTACTTCGGGTCCGTCGCGGCGTAGACGGGGATGCCGCCCGGCGAGGTTCCGGTGCGGACGTCGAACTTCCCGGTCGTCATGGTCGCGAGATAGCTCGCCATGGGGTGCTTCTCACGCCACACGAACGTCGTCTTGCCGCCGCTGGTCGTCGGCTCGCCGACCTGCTCGCCGTTGGCGATCGCCGTCAGGCCCGCGGGGACGGTGATCTCGAAGTCGTACGTGGCCTTGTCGGAGGGGTGGTCGTTGGACGGGAACCATGTCTTGGCCCCGTCGGGCTCCGCGGTGACGAACGCCCCGTCGGGCGTCGGGATGAACCCGTAACTGCCCAGGTTGGAGGAGTTGCGTACCGGATCCGGCACGCCGGAGTAGTCGACGGTGACGGTGAAGGGCGCGTCCTTCGCGATCATCTTGGGCGCCGTGACGACCAGCTCGTCGCCATCCCGGGTGAACGTCGCGTCGGAGTTCCCCACGGTCACCCGGCTCACCGTGAACCCGTGCAGGTCCAGATCGAACCGTGACAGGTCCTGTACGGCTTTCGCCTGGATGGAGGTGCTGCCGGCGAGCATCTTGGACGCGGGATCGTAGGACAGCTTCAGCGTGTAGTGCCCAACGTCGTATCCGCCGTTGCCGTCCAAGGGGAACGTCGGATCGCCGATCCCGGGGGCACCGACCGTATCGGAACGGTCCACGCCGGAGCCGGGCGAGGCGGCGGCGTGCCCCGGTGCGGACGTGCTCCCCCCGCCAGGGCCGGTGACCGCGCCCTCGGAGGGCGCGCAGCCGATCACGGAGATCAGGGCGAGCGCGGCGAACGTGGTGGTCAGTCGGCGTGCGGCCATCATCAAGCCAGACTATGCGAGGTGGTCGGCGCCACTCTCCACGTGTCCCCACGCATCCGGCTCAGGCGTCGACGACGAGCGTCCCCGCGGCCTTATCGTGCAGCGCCTGCTTCCTCCCGTCGAACACGATCCATCCGAGGTCCAGGATCCAAAGGCAGCACAGCCAGGCCAGCACGACTTCCGTGAGCTGCCGGACGGCGGCCTGTCCCACCCCGATGCGCTGCCCGTTCTCGCGGACCACCCGCATCCCGAAAATCTTCTTTCCGGGGGTCTGGCCGTTCCAGAACGCATGGAACAGCCAGTAATAGAGGAAGCCGACGATGCTCGCGAGATAGGTGTGCGTGACGTCCACGAGGGTCACCGTCCCGGTCGTCGGCTCCTTGACGATCCGCCACGACGTCCAGACGAGCGGCGACGAGATGATGGCCACGATGACGATGTCGAAGATGCCGGCGAACAGGCGGCGCCAGCGGCCGGCGAGCGAGGGAGCCGCCGGCCCAAGGGGCGGCGGCTCCCACGGCGTCCGCGGGCCTGGTCGCGGTTCGCCTTCAGGCGGAAACGGTGGCTCCATGACCTTTTGGTCACCGGGCACCGGCCACCCGAAAGCCGCCGCCGCGCAAAATCGCTAAAGGTTTCCGCGTAGCTCCTGCTCGCGCTCGATCGCCTCGAACAGGGCCTTGAAGTTGCCCTTGCCGAAACCGAGGGATCCGTGCCGCTCGATCAGCTCGAAGAACACCGTGGGGCGGTCCTGGACCGGCTTGGTGAAGATCTGCAGCAGGTAGCCGTCCTCGTCCCGGTCGACCAGGATCCGCCGCTTCTTCAGCTCCTCGACCGGCACCCGGACCTTGCCGATCCGCTCACGCAGCTCGGGGTCGTCGTAGTACGAGTCGGGCGTCTCCAGGAACTGCAGCCCGGCCTCCCGCATGCGGTCGACGGCCGAGAGGATGTCGTTCGTCGCGAGCGCGATGTGCTGGACGCCCGGCCCGCCGTAGAACTCGAGGAACTCGTCGATCTGCGACTTGCGCTTCCCGGGCGCCGGCTCGTTCAGCGGGAACTTGACCTTGCGGCTGCCGTTGGCGACCACCTTCGACATCAGCGCGGAGTACTCGGTCGCGATGTCGTCGCCGATGAACTCGGCCATGCGGGTGAATCCCATGACCCGCTCGTAGAACTCGACCCACTCCTCCATGCGCTCGACGTTGCCGACGCAGTGGTCGATCGCCTGGAACATCCGGTCCCCGGGCTCGACGATCGGCTCGGCCGCGACATATCCAGGCAGGTAGGGCCCCGAATAGTTGGACCTGTCCACGAGCGTGTGCCGGGTCTCCCCGTAGGTCGCGATCACCGCGAGCATCACCTTGCCGTGCTCGTCCTCGATCCCGTACGGCTCGGTGATGCCGGTGGCGCCACGCTCCAGCGCGGTCCGGTAGGCGCTCTCCACGTCCGGTACGTCGAGCGCCAGGTCGATCACGCCGTCACCGTGTTCGGCGACGTGCCGGGCCACCGGAGTGCCGGGCCGTACGGCGCCGCGGAGTTCGAACCGGGCACCTCCGGACGTCAGCACGTAGGCGACCTCGTCGCGGCTGCCGTTCTCCGGGCCCCGGTACGCGACCAGGCGCATCCCGAAGGCGGTCGAGTAGTAGTGGGCCGCCTGCTTGGCGTTTCCCACGGCGAAGACAACCGCGTCCATGCCATGCACAGGGAACATATCGCTCATGCCGTCACTGTCGGACTATCTAGCCAAGGTGTGCAACACATGGAAAAATCAGTAGACAATCTGCCCAGTTATCGACCCTGAACCTGGGAGAACGTTGTGACCATTGATCAGCTGGATGTACGGCTCATCTCGATGCTGGCCGCCGAGCCCCGCATCGGCGTGCTGGAGTGCTCGCGGCGTCTCAACGTGGCGCGCGGCACCGTCCAGGCCAGGCTCGACCGCATGGTGGAGCGCGGGGTGATCACGGGGTACGGCCCCGACATCGATCCGACCGCGATCGGATACGGCGTGACGGCCTTCGTGACCCTGCAGATCAGGCAGGTCGGCGGGCACAGCCCGGTCGTCGATCGGCTCGCGCTCGTGCCCGAGGTGCTGGAGGTCCACACCATCACCGGCGGCGGTGACATGCTGTGCCGGGTGGTCGCCCGTAGCAACGCCGACCTCCAGCGTGTCATCGACCTCATCGTCGACGTCGACGGCGTCGTGCGCACCTCGTCGGTGATCGCCTTGGACACGCCCGTGCGGTACCGGACCCTGCCGCTCGTCGCGGCGGCGAACCGGAACTGATACCGGGACCGCCCAGGGGCCGCACCGGGACCGGATCGGGAACCGCGACCGAAACGGGATCCGGAGCCACGGCCGGGGGCGTGAACAAGGCGCTGAAACCGGAACAGGGGCCGGAACTCAGAAAGAAGCGGCCCGCAGCACGCCAAGCATCGTTATCCCTCGTTTACCTTTGAATGGTTCGCCCAGGCGTCGCGAGGGCAGCGAGAGCGTGAGCAACCGGGGGTAGCGCGTGGAGACCGACGAGATTCCGGAGCAGCCGTCCGGGCCGGAGCAGCCCTTCGGCGCGGAGTCGCCGTCCGAGCCGAAGCGAAAACGGCCGAGGAGGCGGCGGCTCCTCAGGATCGCGTTGATCGCGTTCGGGGTCTGCGTGGGCGCGGTGGTCGGCCTGTTCGGCGTCATCTGGGTGATGACGCCGATCCCCGACACGACGCAGGACCTCGCGACCGCGCAGGGGTCGGTCATCTACTACAGGAACGGCAAGAGCGTCCTGGCCACCCAGGGCACCAACCGCAAGAACGTGCCGCTCAGCGAGGTGCCCGAGCCGGTCAGGCAGGCCGTCATCGCCGCCGAGAACCGGACGTTCTACAACGACCAGGGCGTTTCCCTGTCGGGCACCGCGCGGGCGGTGTGGTCGACGGTCACCGGGCAGCAGCTCCAGGGCGGCTCCACGATCACCCAGCAGCTGGTCCGCAACTACTACAGCGGGCTCAGCCAGGAGCGTTCCGTCGAGCGCAAGCTCAAGGAGATCATGATCGCCCTCAAGGTGGATCGTTCCAAATCCAAGGACTGGGTCCTGGAGCAGTACCTCAACACCATCTACTTCGGTCGCGGCGCGTACGGCATCCAGGCCGCGTCCCAGGCGTACTTCGGCAAGAACACGCGGGACCTCACCCCGGCCGAGGGCGCCTACCTCGCCGCGGTGATCCAGCAGCCGTCCCGCTTCGCCAACCCCAAGGGCACCGATCTCGACGCGGCCAAGAGCCGCTGGCAGGCCGTCGTCGACGGCATGGTCCAGACCCGGGCGATGACGGGTGAGCAGGCCGCGGCCCTCACCTTCCCCACGCTGGCCAAGCAGAAGGCCCCGCTCACGCTCGACGGCCAGAACGGTTTCATGGTCGCCCAGGTCACGGCCGAGCTGAACCGGCTGGGCTACACCGACGAGGACATCAGCCAGGGCGGCCTGAAGATCACCACGACGTTCGACAAGAAGCTGATGAAGCTCGCCGAGCGGTCGGTGAAGTCGGTCCTGCCCGACAACATGCCGCAGAAGGTGCGCACCGGCCTCGCCGCCGTCGATCCCGCCACGGGCGAGGTCCTCGCGTTCTACGGCGGCAGGTACGAGTCCAACCAGTACGACAACGCCTTCTCCGCCAAGGTCCAGGCGGGATCGACCTTCAAGCCGTACACGCTGGCCGCCGCGTTGGAGAACGGCTACGGCCTGACCAGCCGGGTCAACGGCAACTCGCCGATGCGGATCGCCTCGGCCACCATCCCGAACTCCGGCGGCCAGTCGTACGGCTCGTCCATCGACCTCGTCCAGGCCACCCGCAACTCGGTGAACACCGCGTTCGTGGACCTGGGGCAGCAGGTCGGCCTCGGCAAGGTCGCCGACGCGGCCGAGGCGGCGGGCATTCCCGCGGATCAGCTCACCCAGCACCGGGCCGCCGCCACGTTCCCCCTCGGCGTCGCCTCGGTGAGCGCCGTCCAGCAGGCGTCCGGGTTCGGAACGTTCGCGGCGCAGGGCGTCCATCACGACGTGCACGTGATCCGCTCGATCACCGACGCCGACGGTAACACCCGGAAGATCACCGCGCCGGGCAGGCGGGCGTTCAGCGAGGACACCGCCGCCGACACGACGTACGCGCTGGAGCAGGTGGTGCGGGGCGGCACCGGCACCGGGGCGCAGCTGTCCGACCGGCCGGTCGCCGGAAAGACGGGGACCACCGACAAGTCGGCCGCCGTCTGGTTCACCGGTTACGTGCCGCAGCTCTCCGTCGCGGTCAACATGTTCCGCGACGACAACAAGGCGGTGGAGGTGCCCGGATACGGCGCCTTGTACGGCGGAACGCTGCCCGCGCAGATCTGGAAGCAGTTCATGTCGGAGGCGATGGACGGCAAGCCCGTCAAGGACTTCCCCGATCCGTCGTCCTACTACTACGGCGGATACGACTCCTACGATCCGTACGGGTCGTATGGCGGCTACGACCGCTACGGCGACCGCTACGGTGACCGGTTCAACCGGGACAACGGCGGTGGCGGGAACGCGTCGCCCAGCCCGCAACCGTCCGCCACCGATCCGGGGACCCCGGACCACGGAAGGCCCGGCGGGGGTGAGACCACCGGACCCGGCCGGCCCGACGGGGACGGCGGGACCGGCGGCACGGGAGGCTCCACGGAGCCGCCGGGGAACACCGACCACACCGAGGCGCCGCCCGACCAGCCGACGCAGTGACCTGACTCCTCAGCGAGCCAGCTCGGCCTTCAGTTCCGCTGGGGTCGTGACCGGCGCCCGGCAGGTGAAGCGGCGGCACACGTAGGCCGCGGGGGCGCCGTCCACCATCGGCCGCCCTTCGAGCAGCGGGACCTCCCGCTCCTGCCCGTCCCGGGCGTCGCCGAGAGCGATCACCAGACCGGGAACCGTGGACATGAGGGCGGCCCGGTGCAGCGCCGCCGTACGCGGATCGTCGGACGGGCCGACGATCGCCACCTCGGCCGGGCCGTGCAGGGCGGCCTCGGCCACCGCGAGCCCCCAGCCCGCGAACCTGGCGTACTTGCCGGCCAGCACGGTGACGGTGCCCAGCGCCGCCTCCGCGGCCTCCCTGTGCCGAGCCGATCCGGTGAGCGCGGCGTAGGAGAGCAGTGCCCCGGCGGCCGCGAACTGCCCGGACGGCACGGCGTTGTCCGTCGGATCCTGCGGACGCTGGAAGAGGCGCTCGCCGTCGTCCGCTGTATCGAAGAACCCGCCCGACCCGTCGGCGAACCTGGTCAGCAACGTTTCCAGCAGCTCACCGGCGAGGCCGAACCACCGGGTATCGCCGGTCACCCCGTAGAGGGCGAGGAAACCCTCGGCGACGTCCGCGTAGTCCTCGAGCACGCCGGCGTTCTGGCCCGTACGGCCGTCCCGTGACGTGCGCAGCAGCCGCCCGCCGTCCACATGCAGCCGGGCGAGTAGCTCGGCCGCCGCCGTGGCCGCCTCGACCAGGTCGGGCCGTTCGAACAGCGCCCCCGTCTCGGCCAGCGCGGCGATCGCCAGCCCGTTCCACGCCGCCACCACCTTGTCGTCCCGCCCGGGGCGCGGCCGCTCCTCACGCGCCGCCAGCAGTGCCGTACGGACGCGGTCGAGGCGGGCCCGGTCATCGGGGTCGGCGAGGAGTCGGAGCACGGAGGTCCCGTGCTCGAAGGTGCCGGTGACCTCGAAGACGGAGGCCGCCCACGCGCCGTCGTCGTCTCCGAGCACCTCGCGGAGCCGGTCGGGCGTCCAGACGTAGAACAGGCCCTCGCCGTGCCGGCCGTCCGGACCCGTGCTGTCGGCGTCCAGGGCTGAGGCGAAGCCGCCCTCGGGCGTGCGCATCTCGCGGAGCAGCCACTCCGCCGTCTCCAGTGCCACCCGCCGGGCGAGCGTCGAACCGGTCGACCGCCACCAGTGGGTGTACACGCGCATCAGGAGCGCGTTGTCGTACAACATCTTCTCGAAGTGGGGGACGACCCATCCGGCGTCCACGGAATATCGCGCGAAGCCCCCGCCGAGCTGGTCGTACATCCCGCCCCTGGCCATCGCGTCCATGGTCTTCTCGGCCATGGCGAGCGCGTCGGGCGTCCCGTGCCGGAGCAGGAACTCCAGCACCATGGACGGTGGGAACTTGGGCGCGCCACCGAACCCGCCCGCGCGCGGGTCGAAACCCCCGGCCAGATCGCGTACGGCCTGCTCCAGGGTCGCGGCCATGGGCAGCGGACCGGACGGCAGCCGGCTCTGCTCGTTGAGGGCGTCGACGATTTTCGAACCCTGGAGTACGACGGTGTCGCGGTCGTTCTGCCAGGCCTGCGAGACGCCGTGCAGCAGCCGCTGGAACTGCGCGCGGGGAAAGTACGTCCCGGCATAGAACGGGTGGCCGTCCGGAGTGGCGAAGACCGTCATGGGCCAGCCGCCCTGCCCCGTCATCGCCTGGGTGGCGCTCATGTAGACCGCGTCGACGTCGGGCCGTTCCTCCCGGTCGACCTTGACGCTGACGAACCGCTCGTTCATCAGCTCGGCGGTCCCCGAGTCCTCGAACGACTCGTGTGCCATCACATGGCACCAGTGGCAGGCGGAGTACCCCACACTGATCAGCAGAGGGATGTCTCGCCTGCGCGCCTCGGCGAAGGCATCGGCACCCCACTCGAACCAGTCGACGGGGTTGTCCGCATGCTGCGCCAGATAGGGACTTGTGGCGTTTTTGAGCCGATTCATGAAGATCCCCCCAGCTTGGGCGTCGCGGCCGTCTCCTGCCCAGTAAACAGCCTCCGTGTCCGCCGTGATTCACGACCACGAACGTCGCGAGCAGTTCCACTGGCTCACATCGGTGGTGTCATCCAGAAGCGGATCAGCGAAAGCGATCACGTCATGGACCACCGTGGAGAAGCTCTGTGGGTATCCCGCTCCGTCGACGCCCTGCTTGGTGCGCCAGATGCTGTACGGCAGTTGCCGGGACACGGCGAGGTTCCCGACCAGCCGGCTGAGCGGCTCCAGCGTGAGCTGACGGTGACCGGCGGTCGCCTTGAGAGCCTGGAGCACTGAGGCGGCGGCCAGGTTGTGTCGACCAGTCAGGCGCCAGATATCCGCGTAGTCGCGATCTCTGGTGTTCCGATGGGAACGTTCCACAGCGGTGATGATCTTCTCTGTCGGCACGGTTTCCACGGGGTAGCCCAGCAGCGGGAAGCTGCCGCCGCTCACAAGCTCGGGATAGTCGATCAGGCGTGGTGCGGGTGTGACGGGGTCGCCGAAGCTGATGTCGAGCTGGAGGCGGATGTGTCGTTGGGGGATTGGGGGACATTACGCAAGCACCACCTCGATCGCCTGTCCTATGGGGCCTTCGACGTCGAGCAACCGTGCGAACCGCATGAGTTCTCGGCTGGTTGTTCCTCGGCGCCGAAGGTAGGAGCGAAGTGCTCGTAGGGCGACTTCATCACCTACTCGGTGTCGAAGGCGCATACAGTCGACTACGCTCCGTGCGGGACTGTAGATCCGTATGTGCTCTCCAGGGGCGACTTCGCGCAATTCCAGTCCTTCTTCGAAGGACGCGATGTTGAAGCGGTGCGCGATGACCGGCGGGTATGCGACGCGGGGGAGCCCGGCGTTTCTGGGAACGGCGACGTTGACGACCGCCGGGATCTCGTCGGTCAGTTCGTGGACGGACAACGCGGTTTCGAGGCAGAAGATGCCGCGTGGAACCCGCGCCGCGACCGCGATCAGGTCAAGGAATACGCTCTCGGCGGCATCGGCGCGCCGATAGACCCCACGCGACAACTCGTGGATCGCATCGTGCTGGAGGAGCCGCGCCATGGCGCGTGAGGACAGGCCCGCGCGCCGTGCCTCGCCCGTTGTGAAGGTCGGGCCCAGACGGTCCGGGATCTCCGGCTGCGTGTGCTCACCCATTGATGCACCAAATTACTACCAGCTCGCCTTACCTGGTAGTACTTCGATACGCGATCTTCCCTGGCGTTTCCGGGGTGGGGGATGTGTTCCCGGGGCGGCACGGCGTAGGCTCCGGGGGCGTGAGCTTGGATTTGGACTACGCCGTCAGGCACGCGGGCCGTCCGGCGGCTGAGTTGACGCGGCGTGACGTGGCCCGGGTGCTGTTGGCGGTGCCGTCGGGGCAGGCCCTCGTCTCTCTTCCCGATCTGAGGCGTGAGCTCCTGGCGGCGGGCAATCCGCTGTCCGTCCCGTTCTGGGACTCGGCCAAGGCGACCCTTTCCAGCATCGAGTCCGGTGTGGCGACGGTCGGTGACGTGCAGCGCTGGCTGGAGTCCACGGGGAGCGAGCCGATCCTGCTCACCCGCAGCTACTTCGTCTGGCCGGAGGAGGGCGAACGCGGGCCGGTCGCCACCGAGATGCACGCCAGGATGGTCGCGTTCCTTGAGGAGCGTGTCGCGTCCGGCCAGATCGACGTGGACGCGCTGGCCGCGGGCGACTCCGACGCCCGGCACGCGTACGAGGAGTTGCAGGAGCGCTGGCTGGGCGCGCCGCTGCCCGACGGCCGGGTGCCGGGCGCGGCGGTCAGCGACGAGCAGGACGAGGAGCTCTACGCCGCCTGGGACGAGGAGGAGGCGTTCGCGCTGGGCGAGCTCCGCCGGATCCTGGCCGAGTTGCCCGAACCGCCGCTGCCCGCCGGAGATCTGCGCTCGGCCGCCCTTCGGCTCCGCGTGACGCTGACGGAGAACGGCTATCCGGGGAACGTGCTGCGGGCCTGCGCCGGACTCGACGAAGACGCGCTACCGGAGCGCGACGAGGACCTCTGGCTGGCCGTCGCGGCCGGCATCGCGTCGCCGATCTCGGATCTGCCCGACGAGGAGGACGCGGCCCGGTTCTTCGACATGGAGGGGGAGCTGAGCCACGAGGACTCCATCCTCGCCTCGCTCTGCGCCATCAACCACGCCGACTGGCTCGCGGCGGTGACCACGCTGGCGAAGTACGGCCCCGGCGCGCTGGCCTCGCCGGAGCGGATCGCCCGGTTCATCGCCGACTCCGAGGACGTCGATCTGGACGCGGAGGACACCCTGGCCGAGCCTGAGGACCTTGAGGCGACGGAGATGCTGTTCACCGCGGTCACCCCGCTGTGGGCGCATCTCGGCATCGTGGACAAGGCCGAGGTGTTCACCGCGCTCGGCTGGTGGGGCCTGCCCAAGGCGCTGGAGCGTGCCTGGTCGGCGGGCTGATCACTCCGCCAGCAGGTCGCGGTACTCCGGATGGCGCTCGATGTACCGGGCGACGAACGGGCACTTCGGCACCACGGTCCGCCCGGTCTCCCGCACCTGGTCGAGGGCGCCGCCCACGAGACGGCTGCCGAGGCCCTTGCCCTCGAACTCCTCGCGGATCTCGGTGTGGGTGAAGACGATCGTGTCGTCGCTGAGACGGTACTCCGCGAACCCGGCGACCTCACCGTCGAGCAGGAGCTCGTACCGTGAGGCCGCCGCGTCGTGGACTATCTCGGGCACTCTTCAACCCTCACGCACGGGGATGGCGGGGTGCTCGCGCTCGTGCGGCAACTCGATCTTCGACATCTGCCTGTTCATCGACTTGATCAGGAAGAACAACGCGAAGCCGATGGCGGCGACGATGATGAAACCGAGAAGCCCCGGACCGATGCTCGGGTCGGTTGCGGTGGTGGAGTTCACGCTTCCAGCTTACGAGCAGGCAGGGGTGACCTCCGCGTGGATCCCCGTGAAGAGGTCGTCCTCGGGAAGCGAGGTGTCCATCAGGGACCTGGCGAGGTGGTAGTCCTCCGTCGGCCAGACCTCCTGCTGGATCTCACGCGGGCAGACGAACCAGAACCCGTCGGGGTCGACCTGGGTGGCGTGCGCGATCAGGGCCAGGTCGCGGATCTCGAAGTAGTCGGCGCACGGCACCCTGGTCGTGACGTCCCACTTCTCCGGGCGGTCCTCCCAGCGCGCGATCCAGTCGGCGTACGGTGAGCCCATGCCGCGCTCGTTCATCGCCTCGTGCAGCGCCTCGAACCGCTCCTTGCTGAAACCCATGTGGTAGTAGAGCTTCAGCGGCTGCCACGGCTCGCCGGTTCCGGGGTACTTGTCGGGGTCGCCGGCCGCCTCGAACGCCTCGATCGAGATCCGGTTGGTCATGATGTGATCGGGGTGCGGGTAGCCGCCGTTGTCGTCGTACGTGAGGATCACGTGCGGGCGGAACTCGCGGACCAGCGCGACCAGCGGCGCCGCGGCCACCTCGATCGGCTGTACGGCGAAGCATTCGTCGGGAAGCGGCTCGGTCTCGTCGTCGGGGAGCCCCGAGTCGACGAAGCCGAGGAAACGCTGCTCCACGCCGAGGATCTCCCGCGCCCGCTCCATCTCCAGGCGGCGTACCTCGCCGATGTTCTCCAGGACGTCCGGCCGGTCCATCTTGGGGTTCAGAACGGAGCCGCGTTCGCCGCCGGTACATGTGGCGACGAGGACGTCCACACCTTCTCTGACGTAGCGGGCCATCGTCGCCGCGCCCTTGCTCGACTCGTCGTCAGGGTGCGCGTGAACGGCCATCAGCCTCAGCGGTGCACTCACGGCTCTCCTCAATGTGTCCAGTCAGCTCCTCGAAGAGGTTAGCTTCTGGAGGGGGCGAGACCCCCGGGTTGGACAATTGTTTCGGACAACACCGTAAGACCCCAGGGAGATTCCGCCATGGCCGCCGAATCCAGTAGCAGGCCCGGCACGAGGGCCGGCGACGCCGGTGACAGGACCGGCGCGCTCGACGCTCCCATCCTCGGCACGCCCGACGACTATCCCGCGCGGCCCCAGGGGCGCCGGAGCGTCCTGGCGTACGTCGTCATCGGTCTGCTCGTCGCCGTGATCGCGGGCGGCTGGGGATACGTGATGATGGCCGCGCGGGGCAACCCCGAGGTGCGGGCCGACGTGGTGAGCTACAACGCCGACGCGGCCGACTCCGCCGAGGTGACCTTCTTGGTGCACAAGCCCGCCGACAGTGTGGCGAGCTGCCGGGTGCGTGCCGTCGACGTCCTTCACACCGAGGTCGGCAGCAAGGAGGTCACCATTCCGTCCGGCAGGTCGGACCTCACCGTGACGGAGCGTCTGAAGACGAGTTCCCAGGCCACGAGCGTGCTCGTTCAGTACTGCAATCTCGTATAGTGGAATCTTTGGGGAAGCGTTCGAAGGCGTTAACTTGTAAGCCTTTCGAGTCACTTAGAGGAACAAGGAGAGCCCGTGGCCGTCTCCCAGAACGACAACGTCACCTGGCTGACGCAAGAGGCGTACGACCGCCTCAAGGAGGAGTACGAGTACCTTTCCGGCCCGGGTCGCACGGATATCGCGAAGAAGATCGAAGCCGCCCGTGAAGAGGGCGACCTCAAGGAGAACGGCGGCTACCACGCCGCCAAGGACGAGCAGGGCAAGATGGAGGCCCGGATCTTCCACCTCCGCCAGATCCTGGACAGCGCCAAGGTGGGCGAGGCACCCCGCACCGAGGGTGTCGTCGGTCCCGGTATGACCGTGACGATCCGTTTCGTGGGTGATGACGAAGAGGTGACGTTCCTGCTCGCCTCCCGCGAGGAGAGCGGAGCGCCCATCGACGTCTACTCGCCGAACTCGCCGCTCGGTTCCGCGATCAACGGCAAGAAGATCGGCGACAAGGCGATGTACACCATGCCCAACGGCCGCCAGAACGAGGTCGAGATCCTCGAGGCCGTGCCGTACATCGGCAACTAGCCACCCGATCACACGTGCGTCGACCCGCTGGTATGTCTTCGTGCCGGCGGGTTTCGGCATGTGCGCCGATTGCGGTATTCGCCCCCGTACGGCAGTCTCGTTGATCGGGCTCGCCGATCCGAACGCGCTGCGGGCCTACGGGGAGATGGGGTGGGATGGTGCTCGACGGGCGTGCGCGTTCCTCGTTCCGGACGAGCGTCGCCCGCGTGGTGTCCGAGACCCGGCAGGACCTGGCCTACAGCCCGAGGGTGTCTCCCCGCAGGCGGATGCCCCGCGCGGCGGTCCCCGTCATCGCGGCGCTCCTGGTCTCCGTTTTCACCGCCGACCTGGTCGTCCTGAGCCGCGATCCCGCCACTCCGCCCGTACGGCGGCAGGCGACGGGGGCCGGTGCCGACGAGCACGACCGGCGGGTGGCGTCCGCCGAGCAGATCAAGGCGACGAATCCCGCGGTGGCGCCGCTCAAGGAGCTGCGCGACCCGCACCTGTTCGTGGTGGCGCGGGGGCCGCTCGCCCCGGACGTCGTGGCGAAGGTGCGCAAGGCGAAGGGCGTGGCGGCGGCGGAGGTGACCGACGCCGCCGACGTCATGGTGGACGGCAAGCGGGTGCAGACCCTGGGCGTCGAACCGTCGACGTTCCGCCCCTTCACGCCGAAGACGACGGCCAGATCCGACGCCCTCTGGAACAACGTCGCAGCCGGTGAGGTGGCTGTCTCCTTCGACCTGGGCCAGGACGGCGGCATCAAGCTGGGCTCGACGGTGACCGGAGGACGCCTCCAGCTGCGCGTGGGCGCGTACGCCACGATGGGCATGGGCTCGATCGCCGCCGTGGTGTCCCGGCAGACCGCGCGGAACCTGGGCATCCCCGAGGGCAACGCCCTGGTCGTCAGCGCTCCCAAGGTGGATTCGGGGAAGCTGCGCAGGAAACTGCTGAAGATCCTGCCGAAGGGCAGCCAGGTGGCCACGATCAACCCGGTGGTCGTCGTCCCGCGCGGCCGGACCACACAGCAGAAGACCTGGCCGGTGACCGCGTTCATGTCGGTCGACCAGCTCAAGGTCGCGCTCACGGCCGCGGTCGGCAAGCTGGGCCGCCCGTACGTGTGGGGCGCCGAGGGCCCGAACACCTTCGACTGCTCCGGCCTGGTCCAGTGGGCCTACGCCCAGGCGGGCGTCCGGATGCCTCGGGTCACCCACCAGCAGTGGGCGACCGGCCCGCAGGTGCCGCTCTCCCAGGCGCAGCCGGGCGACCTGCTGTTCTGGCGGAACGACCCGACCAACCCCAACTACATCTCGCACGTCGCGATCTACTGGGGCAACGGCAAGATGCTGCACGCCCCGCGTACGGGCGACGTCGTCAAGATCGCCCCGGTCTACACCCGGAACCTGGCCGGGGTGGTCCGGGTCAGCCCCTGGGTCGCCGCCCGCGTCCGCTGACCCACGCGAGCGGGGGCCTCCCGGCGACGGTCGCGTGGCATCCACCGACCTCACGGGTCCGCTGGATGCCATGACCTCAACCGTCCGGCCTTCAGGAACCCGGCCGAGGTTTCCGGTGAGAGGGCTACGCGAGCTTGAGGGTCAGCGGGTCGATCGTCCCGAACGGCGTGAGCTCGACCTTGGCGATGCGGTCGGAGCGCCAGGTCAGGTCACCGTAGAACCAGAGCGGGATGGCCGGGAGATCCTTGACGAGCAGCGCTTCGGCTCGCTGGTAGAGCCTGATCGCCTCGGCAGAGGACCGCTGCCGGTCCGCCGCGTGGAGCAGCGCGTCGAACTTCTTGTTCCGGTACACCTTGTCGTTGTAGGCACCGTCAGACGCGTACATCGGGCCGACGGCGTTCTGGATGTAGGGGAAGTCGAGCTGCCAGCCCGACCGGAACATCCCGTTCAGCAGCCCCGCTCTCTTCGCCTTGTCGAAAGAGGTGAAAGTCGCCTTCGCCTCGGGGACGAACCTCACCTTGCCCTTGAACACCTTGTTCAGGTCCGCCACGAGCGGCTTGATCCACTCCAGGTGGACGCTGTCGGCGTTGTAGTACACGGGAAGCACGGCCGGTGGCCGGAAACCCGACGCGAGGGCCTTGGTCAGGTATTCGCGCGCCTTGGCCGGGTTGTACACGCACACCTGTCCGCAGGGGTCACGCCAGCTCCTCTCGGTGAGGGGAGGGACGAAGGAGTGCGCCGGAATCCGTGAGCTGTCGAAAGCCTGCTTCGTGATCGCCTCGCGGTCGATCGCCATCGAGACGGCCCTACGGAAGTCCGCGTTCGCCGCGATCTTCTCCGGGAAAGAGATGGCCTGAAGTACGAGATTCCGGCCAGTGCCTCACCCCGGCACCCGTCGTCATCCGCCAAGGTGACCTCCACGTACGGCGCGCAGGTCGCGACGGTGATCTCCGGCGCGCTGTCGGCGTGCGCCGTGCCCGCCACGGCCGTGCAGGGGAGCAGGGCAAGGGCCGCGATGGCGGCGCGTCTCTGTCGAGACATGTCCGACCTCCAGTGGCGAGGTTTTGTAAAAATCAGGTAGATCGCCATATGGGGCAGGTCGGCGCATCGCCCCGGCAACGGGCTGCGGCTTGATCACGATTCAGACGGGCAGGCCGTCCTCAAGGAGACCGAGAGCCTCGTCGACCAGGTCGGGCAGGGAGCGGGTGCCGTCCGCGGCGGCCCAGCTGTACAGCGCCGGGAGCATCGCCCCCAGCACGGCCCCGGCGAAGGTCCGCACGGCGGGGGCGGACCGGTCGCGGCCTGAGCGCTCGGCGACCACCCCGGCCAGCAGGTGCACCGTGGTCAGCAGGTTGTCCAGGCTGCGGGCGCGTACGGCAGGGACGCTCATCATCAGGCTCATCCGGACGCGGACCCCGTCCAGTCCCTCAGGAGGAATCTGCGCGAAGGCCGTGTGCAGCGCCCGCCGGATCGCGGTGAGCGGGGGCAGCTCAGGCGGCTGGGCCCGCATCTCCGCAAGCAGTATCGGGTCGTAGTCGTCCTGAACGATCAGGTCTTCCTTGGTCGGGAAGTACCGGAAGAGCGTGCTCGGAGACACCTCGGCCGCCTCCGCGATCTGCTCGACGGTGGTGGCCTCGTAGCCCTGCTCGGTGAACATCCGCAGCGCGTGCTCCTGGATCGCCCGCCGGGTCTTGGCCTTCTTGCGCTCGCGCAGGCTCAGGACGGCCCGCTGCGTCGAGTCGGCGTTCCGGTCAGCGCGCTGAGGGGAGCTCATGCCCCGATTTTGCCGTCTCCCCGCACCTCTGGGAAGGAAGATCAACATCGGCGGGGTAATGACCGGGGCCGCGGCCGGCGTGGACAGTGGAAAGGAGGCTGCCGAGGTGGGCCGATCGCGCCTCGCGGGACACGCGGCTCCGGAGCGAAAGCAACTCCCGGAAGAGTGTCACTGTCGACACATGGCCCGCTGGGGGAAGCGGATGTAATCTCGATTACATGGATACAGAGGAGCAGTTGCGGGGCTGGTTCGCGGGACGCCTGCCCGAGGGCTGGTTCGCCGAGGTGCCCGAGGTGGTGGTCGATCGCGAGGAGATCGCGGTCGTCGGCGTCGTCCCCCCGCTGACCGTGGCGCGCGGGTTGCCCGACCTGGAGCGTTCCGCCGCACTGGAGGGCTATGTCGAGAGGTTCCGCGAGGAGACCAGGGAGCGCCGGATCGAGATCGCCCGCGAGGCCGAACGGCGATTCCGCAGGAAGGTTTCCTGGGGGATCGTCGTCGAGGGCGAGAGAGTGATGTTCACCACGTTGTCGGTGCCCGTCATGACGCGGTTGCGGCAGCCGGAGCGTCAGGTCCTCGACACACTCGTCGCCGCGGGGGTCGCACGCAGCCGCAGCGACGCCCTGGCCTGGTGCGTCCGTCTGGTGGGGCGGCACACCGACACCTGGCTCGCTGACCTGCGGGATGCCCTCCAGCACGTGGATCGGGTCCGCGCCGCCGGGCCGGATCACGTGGACTAAACCAATTGAAAAAATGGTCTGGACCACTTCGGATGGCCTATACCAATATTGCCGGACGGGAGTGATCTGACACTCGGAACTCGTTTCTTTGAACCGCTTTCTACTGGGTAGGCTCCACGAACCGTCACGGCCCCTGCCTGGCCAAACTCCATTCCGGAGCCGTGTGGACCCGAGTGCCGCCGGATATGGGCGTGGTCTACGCCAATTGGATTCGTCGGCCATTCGTCGTCAATGATGATTTGGTCCTTCGAGAAAAAGGAGCCGGTTCCGTGTCCGTATCAGCAGAGGTACGCGTTCCGACGACTCACCCCGAGCTGGCCGCCTGGGTCAGGGAGATCGCCGAGCTGACCCAGCCTGACAGGGTCGAATGGTGCGACGGCTCCGAGGCGGAGTGGACCCGCTTGACGAACCTGCTCGTCAAACAGGGCACTCTCACCCGGCTGGCCAAACGGCCCAACAGCTTCCTTGCGACCTCGGACCCGAGTGACGTCGCCCGGGTCGAGGACCGAACGTACATCTGCTCGGAGCGGGCCGAGGACGCGGGGCCGACGAACAACTGGATCGCCCCGGCCGAGATGCGGCGGACGTTCGGTGAGCTGTTCAAGGGATGCATGCGCGGTCGCACGATGTACGTCGTGCCGTTCTGCATGGGCCCCCTCGGCGGCACCATCTCCCAGCTCGGCGTGGAGATCACCGACTCGCCGTACGTGGCCGTGTCCATGCGGGTCATGACCCGGATGGGTGAGGAGGCGCTGCGCCTGATCGAGGAGCGCGGCGACTTCGTCAAGGCCGTCCACTCCGTGGGCGCCCCGCTGGCCGAGGGCCAGGAGGACGTTCCCTGGCCGTGCAGCGACACCAAGTACATCAGCCACTTCCCGGAGACCCGCGAGATCTGGTCGTACGGCTCGGGCTACGGCGGCAACGCCCTGCTCGGGAAGAAGTGCTACGCGCTGCGCATCGCCAGCGTCATGGCCAGGGACGAGGGCTGGCTGGCCGAGCACATGCTCATCCTCAAGCTCACACCGCCGCAGGGTGAGGCGCGGTACGTCGCCGCGGCGTTCCCCTCGGCGTGCGGCAAGACCAACCTCGCCATGCTCCAGCCGACGATTCCCGGCTGGAAGGTCGAGACGATCGGCGACGACATCGCCTGGATGCGGTTCGGCCCCGACGGCCGCCTGTACGCCATCAACCCCGAGGCGGGGTTCTTCGGCGTCGCGCCGGGGACCGGCGAGTCCACCAACGCCAACGCGATCGAGACCCTCTGGGGCAACAGCATCTTCACCAACGTCGCCCTGACCGACGACGGCGACGTGTGGTGGGAGGGTCTCACCGACGAGCCGCCGGCCCACCTGACGGACTGGAAGGGCCGTTCCTGGACGCCGGAGTCCGGCGAGCCGGCCGCGCACCCGAACGCGCGCTTCACCACCCCGGCCGGGCAGTGCCCGACGATCGCGCCCGAGTGGCAGGACCCGGCGGGCGTGCCGATCTCGGCCATCCTGTTCGGCGGACGCAGGGCGACCGCGGTCCCGCTGGTCACCGAGTCCCTGAGCTGGCAGCAGGGCGTCTTCCTCGGCGCCAACGTCGCCTCGGAGAAGACCGCGGCGGCCGAGGGCAAGGTCGGTGAGCTGCGCCGCGATCCGTTCGCGATGCTCCCGTTCTGCGGCTACAACATGGGCGACTACTTCGCCCACTGGATCAGGATCGGCCAGCAGGCGGACCCCGCCAAGCTGCCGCGGATCTACTACGTCAACTGGTTCCGCAAGGACGCGAACGGCCGGTTCCTGTGGCCGGGCTTCGGCGAGAACAGCCGGGTCCTCAAGTGGATCGTCGGCCGGCTGAACGGCCAGGAGGACGCCGTGCCGAGCGCGATCGGCAACCTGCCCGTCGCGCTGGACACCGAGGGCCTGAACGTCTCTGAGAGCGACATGGCGGAGCTGCTGAGCGTCGACCCCGAGGTGTGGCGTGAGGAGGCGGCGCTCGTGCCGGCCTTCTTCGAGACCTTCGGCGACCACCTGCCCAAGGAGCTGTGGGACGAGTACAACGCCCTGGTCGACCGCCTGAGCTGACCTGGCCACTCCTGAGCCACCGTACGGGCCTCGGATCGTCCGCTGGACGCCCCGGGGCCCCTTCGGCTTTCGCCTATTTTCGACCGGCTCCGGTCATAACCTGGCGGAGGAAACCCGTCCACGGTCCGGCCTGTGGGCCCGTCTGATGCGCCGGGTCCACTAACGCGGACTTGCCCGTTTTGGGGTGTTAGCGGCGAGTTGTCGCGGCTAGCGTGTGAACCGTGCAAGGGTTACCGTGCGTAGACGGATCATACCTTACCGTTAATCCGGTGCCGTGCCGGGACAGACTGGGCGTGCCGTACGAGGTCACGTTGGAGCTGTACCGGGACGGCGTGCCGTACGGAACGGTCGGGGAGCGGTGCGGCTGGTTCCTGGCCAGGCTGGCCCGGGTGATCGCGGACGCGAGAGCGGACGGCGGTCCCCAGGCCGGCGGCTGGCCGGATCCGGAGGACCGCTTCCCCGGCGGCGACGAGGGCGAGATGTTCGCCCTCCGCTACCGGAGCAGGATCGACGTGGTCGGCGGCGGTGAGCTGCGCTGCCAGGTGCGGACCATGCCGTCGTGGATCCCCGCCCGGCGGCGCGGGGGCGTCGCTCCGCTGGGCGAGTGGCGGCTCACCCGCAGGGCCTTCCTGGAGGCATGGGGCGCGAGCGGCGTCGGCCTGCGCGCGGAACTGACCTCCGGCCGCCTGGCCGCCTTTGTTGAGGGTCTCGTCGGCGACGCCGAGGAAATATTGGGGGGTTCGTTCGAGATGGAACGCAACAGCAACCTCACGAACGGAGCAGTCAGGGTGTCGCGGCCCCGATAATTGACCGGAGCCACCGGGTCGCGAGGGAAGAGGACTTGCATGGGCGTGCGCGATCTCGTGTACAAGCTGTACGAGCGCAGGCTCGAGCGGAAGCTCTCCGGGTCCCGCGAGGCGGACCTGATCCCCCGGCATGTGGGCGTCATCGTCGACGGCAACCGGCGATGGGCCAGGGCCATGGGCCTGCGTGACGTGAGCCGCGGGCACCAGAAGGGCGCCGACAAGATCACCGAGCTCCTGGAGTGGTGCCGGGAGGCCGGGGTCGAGTACGTGACGCTGTGGCTGCTCTCCACCGACAACCTCTCCCGGGACCAGGCCGAACTCCAGCCGCTGCTCCAGGTGATCGAGGGGCTGGTGCAGGACCTCGTCGAGCAGGGATGGCACGTCAGTCCCATGGGGTCACTGGATCTGCTGCCCGATCACACCGCTCGTGTCCTGAAAGATGCAAAAGAAACCACATCACACCGCCCTGGCCTGATTGTGAACGTGGCCGTTGGGTATGGAGGAAGACGTGAGATCGCTGATGCGGTGCGCTCTCTCCTCCAGGAGCACGCCAGCAAGGGCGCGAGCATCGAGGACCTCGTCGAGGTCCTCGACGTCGAGCACATCGCGGAGCATCTCTACACGCGCGGACTGCCCGACCCCGACCTCGTCATCCGGACGTCGGGAGAGCAGCGACTCTCCGGTTTCCTGCTCTGGCAGAGCGCCCACTCCGAGTTCTACTTCTGCGAGGCCTACTGGCCTGACTTCCGCAGAGTCGACTTCCTGCGGGCGCTCCGCTCGTACGCCGCGCGGCACCGTCGGTACGGTTCCTGAAACGGCACGTGAACGCTCCCTTTCGGTCACGGTCCAGCTATTGGGATCAAGGGGAACGTTACGTACCGTAGTGGGAGAGGGCCTGTCCTTGATCGTGAGGAGGGCCGGAATCCCGGTCCACTTCGTCAGGGCACGGGTCCGGTCCGTTCACCACCATTCACGGCAGGGTGCCCTTTCCAGGCGCCCGGGGGAGAACGCGTGGCACAGTCCTCGAGTAACCCGACCCGCACCTACATCCTTGACACCTCCGTCCTGCTCGCCGACCCGGCGGCGATGAGCCGCTTCGCCGAGCACGAGGTCGTCATCCCGGTCGTCGTCGTCACCGAGCTGGAGGCCAAGAGGCAGCATCCTGAACTCGGCTACTTCGCCCGCGAGGCACTGCGCTTCCTCGACGACCTCAGGGTGCGGCACGGTCGCCTGGACGAGCCCATGCCGATCGGCGAGGGCACCATCCGGGTGGAGCTCAACCACAGCGACCCGTCGGTCCTTCCGGCCGGGTTCCGCCTCGGTGACAACGACACCCGCATCCTCACGGTCGCGCAGAACCTCGCGGCCGAGGGCTGCGACGTGGTGCTCGTCTCGAAGGACCTGCCCATGCGCGTCAAGGCCGCCTCGATCGGCCTCGCCGCGGAGGAGTACCGCGCCGGGATGGTGGTCGAGTCGGGCTGGACCGGCATGGCCGAACTCCAGGTGACCACCGAGGACGTCGAGGCGCTCTTCGAGAGCGGCAACGCGGACCTGGAGGAGGCCCGCGACCTTCCCTGCCACACCGGCCTGCGGCTGCTGTCCAGCCGCGGCTCCGCGCTCGGGCGCGTCATGCCCGACAAGTCCGTACGCCTGGTCCGGGGCGACCGTGAGGTCTTCGGCCTGCACGGCCGGTCGGCGGAGCAGCGGATCGCGCTCGACATCCTCATGGACCCCGAGGTGGGCATCGTCTCCATGGGGGGACGCGCGGGCACCGGGAAGTCGGCCCTGGCCCTCTGCGCGGGCCTGGAGGCCGTGCTGGAGCGCCGCCAGCACCGCAAGGTCATCGTCTTCCGCCCGCTGTACGCCGTGGGCGGCCAGGAGCTCGGTTACCTCCCGGGTTCGGAGAACGAGAAGATGGGCCCCTGGGCCCAGGCCGTCTACGACACGCTCGGCGCGGTGACCACGCCCGAGGTGATCGAAGAGGTCCTGGACCGCGGAATGCTGGAGGTCCTCCCGCTCACGCACATCCGCGGCCGCTCGCTCCACGACGCGTTCGTCATCGTGGACGAGGCCCAGTCGCTGGAGCGCGGGGTGCTCCTCACCGTGCTGTCGCGGATCGGGGCGAACTCGCGGGTGGTGCTCACCCACGACATCGCCCAGCGCGACAACCTCCGTGTCGGCCGGCACGACGGTGTGGTCGCGGTGGTCGAGAAGCTCAAGGGGCATCCGCTGTTCGCGCACATCACGCTCACCAGGTCGGAGCGGTCGCAGATCGCCGCCCTGGTGACCGAGATGCTGGAGGACATCACCTTCTGATCCCCGGCCTGCCGGGGGTCAGGGCGGGAGATGGCCGTTCTGCGGTGCCAGATCCCAGTACTCCCGGCAGGTGTGGATCTTCAGGGTCTCGGCGTCGCCCTGCGCGATCTCCACGGCCCAGATCTCCGGGCGCAGCCGCGCCGTACAGGTGATCTGGGCCATCGCGATCCTGGACATCTTCGGCCCGCTGACGAACACCCGGAGCCGCAGGCCCACGCTGTCCGGATCGTTGCGGCTGCTCGGATCGGGCGTGTACCGCATGAGCTGGACCTGGGCCAGCCGCATGCGGCTCAGGGCGGTGCCGACGCCGCTGGGCGGGCGCCGCCCGGCCCCGAACAGCGCGGAGAGAACATCGTTGACGTGCGAGGACGTCGCGGCCACGCTGGTGGGCTCAAGCCGTCCCGACCGGACGAGGTAGACGCGCACGACCGTCGAGGCGCCGCTGATCACCGGAGGCGGGCCGCCGTCGTTGACCCTCGTCGGCTCCACCCCGCATCCCGCGACCGCGGCGAGGAGCAGCGCGACCCCGGCCAGCCGGCCGAGCACGGCACGGCCCAGCACGGCACGGCCCGCGGTGACACGGCTCATGACGCGGCTCATGACGCGGCTCACGGCGCGGCTCACGGCGCGGCTCACGGCGCGGGGATCCACAACGTGAAAAGGGTGCCGGGGTCGCATCGTCGTACCTCGATCGTGCCGCGGTGCAGTTCCGCGTTGGCCTTGGCGATGGCCAGCCCCAGGCCGCTCCCGACGCTGCGCGCCCGGCCCGCACCGGCCTTGTAGAAGCGCTCGAAGACGTGGGGGAGGGACCGCTCCGGGATGCCCTCTCCGTGGTCGCGTACGGTGACCTGGAGGCCGCTGGGCCGTACTCTGGCGCTCACCAGCACCGGCTGGGCCCCGTGGTGCAGGGCGTTGCCGACGAGGTTGGCCACGATCACGTCGAAGCGCCGGGGGTCGAGGGAGAACATCAGCCCGATCGGGACGGTGAGCTTCACCTGGTCGCCCCAGCCGCGTACCTCCAGGCAGTCGGCCAGGGTGTCGCCCACGTCCACGTTCTCTCTGCGCAGTACGGCGGCGCCGGAGTCGAAGCGGCTGACCTCGATGAGGTGCTCCACGAGGATCTTGAGCCGGTCGATCTCGTGGAGCACGATGCGCACCGCCTCGCCCGCGTCGTCCGGCAGGCCGTCCGCCTCCTCGGAGAGCATGTCCGTCACCGCGGTCATCGCGGTCAGGGGCGTGCGCAGTTCGTGCGAGACGTCGGCGACGAAGCGCCGGGACATCGCCTCCAGGGTGCGCAGCTCGGTCACCTTCTCCTCCAGCGCCTCCGCCGTCTCGTTGAAGATGGCGGTGAGCTCGGCCAGCTCGTCCTTCCCGCGTACGGGGAGCCGGATGTGCAGCTCGCCGGCGCCGAGCATGCGCGCGGCGGTGCCGAGCCTGCGCACGGGGAGCAGCACCTGCCAGGCCGACAGCAGGGCCACGGTCAGCGCGATCGCCAACGTGATCCCGCCCGCCTGGAGGAGCGATCCCCGCAGCCGGTTGAGCACGCCCTCCTCGTCGCTCAGCGAGACGAAGACGTACGCGCTCAGGCCGGTGCCGCGCACGACGCCGTTCTGGTTGGCGCGGTGGATCTGGGTGGCGACCAGCAGCCACGGCCGGTCGTTCAGCCTGAGCCGCTGGAACACCAGGCGCCGGGTGGCCTGCCAGCGGAGCTGGTCGGGCACGTCGGTCATGGTGAAGGGCGAGCCGCGGCTGATGCGCCGGTGGCCGCCGTAGGTGACGATGACCGCGCGGTCGGGCCCGTTGAGCGCGTTGACGAGGTCGCCCAGGTCCTCGTCGGTCACCGTGGAGTCGCTCGGCCACACGACGTCGCTGGCGCCGACGGGCAGGGCGACCCGGGACAGCGTGTCGCGGATGTCGGAGACCGAGACCCGCTGCACCCGGTCCAGCAGCTCCCTGCGGACGAGTTGGTAGCCGAGCCCGGCCACGGCCACGGAGGCGATGATCGCCACCAGCAGGAAGGTGATCACCAGCCGGCCGCGCAGACCGGTGGGAACCCAGCTCATGGCGGGCTGAAGCGGTATCCGAAGCCGCGGACGGTGTGGATGAAGACCGGCTCGGCCGGCACCGGCTCTATCTTCGCCCTGATCCGCTGCACGCACGCGTCGACCAGTCGCGAGTCGGCGACGTGGGAGTGGTCCCACACGGTCCTGAGCAGGTAGCGGCGGTTGAGGACCTGGCCCGGATGGCGGACCAGTTCGAGCAGCAGGCGCAGCTCCGTCGGGGTGAGGTGGATCTCGCGTCCCTTGTGCGTCACCTTGAGCGCGCCCCGGTCCACCAGCAGGTCGCCGAAGCTGATCCGGTCGGAGGAGGCGGACTCCAGGCGCCGCAGGACGGCCCGGATCCGCGCGTCGAGCACCCGTGGCTCCACCGGCTTGACCACGTAGTCGTCGGCGCCGGCCTCCAGACCCACGACCACGTCGAGGTCGTCGCCCCGCGCGGTGAGCAGGATGACCGGCAGCGAGTCCAGCTTGCGGATGCGGCGGCACACCTCGACCCCGTCGATGCCCGGGAGCATCACGTCGAGGATCACGATCTCCGGGCGCCGGGCCCGTACGTGGGCCAGGGCCTCTTCCCCCGTCGCGTACGCCGTCACGGAGTGGCCCTGGCGGGTGAGCGCGAGCTCGAGCCCCATGCGAACGGAGGGGTCGTCTTCGACCAGGAGGATGCCAGCCACGCGGACATTATGGACTGTATGTCGGGAATTCCTGAGGGTGTCATGAAACCGTAACGCGGCGCGCACCTGGTCAGGACGAACGGCGTGCAAGCTCGCGAAAGGGTCCTCCCTTCGGCGCGGGGGTCCGAGGGGCGGACCCGTGTGATGAATATCACATGTTTCAGGAAAGCCCACGTACCGGGCGGTTAGGGCAAAGAATTCACCAACGGACTTTATTGTTTGGGTTGCGCGACACCCCCGGGTACAGGGCAAGCTCATAGGTCGTGAGTTCTGGTCAGCAGCTGAGAGAGCGCCCGTCGCGTTCCCGTTCCAAGCGTCGGTCGGGTCCGAGCCTGCTGACCCCCAAGCGCGTCATCATCATCGGCGTGACGTTGGTCCTGGTCGGCGGGGCCACCACGCTCCTCGTCCGTACGGCGATCGAGAACGCGAACACCCCGCCCAACCCGGTGTCGCTTCCCGAACTGCTCGCCGGGGACCCCTCCGTCGCCAATCCCGCGATCGACGCGATGAAGGCGCAGGCCGCGCAGTCGCTCAAGGAGGCCCGGCTGAAGGCGAGCCGGGACACGCCCAAGGCCGACCTCGACCCCGTCAAGATCCCGAAGCAGGCGCCGGGCGGCGGCGGCTTCAACCCGGCGGACTTCCCGCCCGGCTCCAAGCCCGACCCCGGCAGCAACAAGGCGCTGGGCAGGGAGATGGCCGCCGCGCGCGGCTGGGGCGACTCCGAGTGGGGCTGCCTGGAACGGCTCTGGGACAAGGAGAGCCACTGGAACGAGCGGGCGATGAACCGCTACAGCGGCGCCTATGGCATCCCCCAGTCCCTGCCCGGCAGCAAGATGGCGAGCGCCGGGTCCGACTGGCAGACCAACGCCGCCACCCAGATCAAGTGGGGCCTGGGCTACATCGCCGGCCGCTACAAGACCCCGTGCGGCGCCTGGGGCCACTCCCAGGCCACCGGCTGGTACTGAGCGCGTCCCTAGCCCTGGTCAGGTTTGGTCGACCTTTCGGCAAGACCGCGGAGTCCGCCCCGTTCGCCGGGCACCCTTGGCGTCATGGGTGTGAAGGTCAGTGTTGTGGTCTCCGTCTGCGATCCCGGGCCGGCGGACGACGCCTTCGACGCGTGCGTGCGCTCCCTGCTGGAGCAGTCGCTGCCCGCGGAGCAGTACGAAGTGATCTTCGCGGACGACGGTTCCACGGACGGCACCCGCGAGCAGCTGGACACCGTGGCCGGCGTGCGCGAGAACGTCCGGGTGCTCCACCTGGACCACAGCGGCGGTCCCACGAGAGGCCGTAACGTCGCCCTCTCCGTCGCCCGCGGCGACTACGTGTACTTCATGAACCAGTACGACCGGCTGGAGCACAGCGCCCTCCAGAACATGTACGGCATGGCCATGCGGTCCGGCGCCGACGTGCTCGTGGGAAGGCTGGCGGGGGAGGGGACGCCGCTTTCGGCCTTCACCGGCAGCAGGGAGCGCGCGGACGTCCTCCGTGACCGCCTGCTGGGCCTGCCGACGGCGCACAAGCTGTTCCGGATGGGCTTCCTCGCCGAGAACCAGATCCGCTTCCCCGACCGTCCGCTGGCCGAGCAGGCGTTCGTCACCCACGCCTACCTCGCCGCGCGGGCCATCGCGATCCACGCCGGGCAGATCTGCTGCCAGGTCGCCACCCCCCGGGAGGACGGGCAGGAGGATCCCGCCGCGCTGGTCGCCGGGCTGCGGACCATCCTCGAGATCGTCGAGGCGTACACGCCGCCCGGGCAGCGGCGCGACCGGATCCAGGCCCACTGGTTCCGCGTGCTCGGGCTGCGCCGGCTCGGCGGCGCCCGGTTCGAGGCGACCGGTGACCACCACCGGACGGTCCTGTTCGCCCGGCTCAGGGAACTCGTCCAGGAGCGCGTGCCCGCGCGGCTCGACGCGTACCTTCCGGTGCACCTGCGGGCCCGTGCCGCGCTGCTGCGGGCGGGCCGCCAGGAGGAACTGGCCAGGCTCGCCGCGGCGTCACGCGGGACCCGGTTGCGCGCCGAGCTGCAGGAAGTCCGCTGGGACCAGAGCGTGCTCACCATGGACCTGGCCGTCGAGATCGTCGACGCGGGCGGCGCACCGCTGCGGTTCCACGCGGAGAACGGCCGCCTGTACTGGATGCCGCCGACTCCCATCGAGGGACTGCTCGCCCCCGAGATGGCCGACGTGACGGAGGCGGCGCGGCGGGCGCGGATGGAGGTCTACGTCCGGGACGCGCAGACCGGCGTCGTCTACTTCCTCCCGGTGACCAGCACCGTCCAGCACGGTCGCGACGGCGACGGGGTCCGGGTGTGGGCTGTCGGCCAGGCCCGGCTCGACGTGGGATCCGCCGCGCTCGGGCGCCCGCTGCGTCCCGGCCTGTGGGAGGTGCACGTGCGGATGCGCGGTGTCCACCCGGCCCGCACCAGGGTCGCCAGGGCGGAGGCGCCGATGAACTGCGCGGGCGTCCTCGCGGACTATCCCCGGCGGCTGGTCATGCCGTGCTGGTCGGGGAGGGGCGAGCTCAGCGTCTGCGTAGAGCCGCAGTCCTTCCCCGAGTCCATCGCCCTGGTGTCGCCCCGCGCCTCGGTCACCCACAGCGACGACGACGTGTACGTCGTGGTGCCGGTGCCGTACGTGCCGCCGAGCGGCGGTCCCGCGGTCGAGCTGGTGCTCCGCCAGATGGGCGGCCGGGGGCGGGGCATGACGGTCCCCGCCCTCGTCGAGCCCGGCGTGCCCGGACGGCTGGCCGGCCAGTTGATCGCGAAGGTGCCCGTACGCAGGCTGGGCGGCGAGGGCTGCCTCGGCCCCGGCGCGTGGCGGCCGGGGCTTCGGACGGAGGGCAAGGACGTCGATCTGCGGTTCACGCTGGAGGTGGGTTTCCGGGGGCACGTCAGGGTGCGGCCGGCCGGTACGCGGCCCACCCCCTCGTTGTTCCGGAGGATCGCCGCCAGGATCCCGGGCTACGCCGCGCTCAGCTGAGCGGTGAGCGCCGCGCGGAACTCGGCCGGCTTCTCGATGTGCGGGCTGTGGCCGCAGCCGGGGATCGCGACCTCCCGGTAGTTCCCGTAGCGGTCGAGCGCCGCCCGCGTCTGGGTGACCATCGGCTGGGCGGGCGTGCCGTCCCAGCCGGGTACCACGCCGATCGCCCCCAGATGGACCAGGTCGAACAGCGACGTGTCGGAGACGATCACGTCCTCGGTGCCCCTGATCCACAGGATGGGCGGCTTCGGGTCGACGGTGTGCAGGTCGTCGATCCGGAAGTAGGTCGGCGCCATCGTGTTGAGCACGCCGCGCTTGCCCGGCGCGACGCCCGGCCAGGCGGCCGCGGTCACCGTGTCACCCGGATAGTGGTCGTCGCCCAGCCGGGTGGACAACATCGACTCGACGAAGGCGTCCTCGTCGTCGCCCAGATCGGCTCCCGGGACCACGTAGGCCGTGCGGAGCACCGTACGCGGCGACACCGGGGAGTCCGCAGACCGGTCGCCCGCCCGCAGAGCCGCCACGAAGTCGGGATTGGCGGCGCCGCCGCCGGCGCCGGTGCCGTCCGGGTGCGTCAGGACGCCGTCCGGCCCCGTCGTCCCGCCGAACCCGTACGGCGAGACCGGGTTGACCAGTGTGGCGCTCCTGACCGCTTCCGGCCGGTCGCGGAGCGCCTGGAGGACGACGCCGCCGCCCATGCTCCAGCCCACCAGATGGGCGGCGCCGATCACGTCGAGGAGCGACAGGACGTCGTCGGAGTAGTCGCGCAGTCCGCGGGTCGCGTCCACCGGCGCCGGGTCGGAGTCGCCGAACCCGCGCAGGTCGACGGCGAGCGGGCGGAAACCGGCGGGCAGCGCGAGCATGGTCGAGCGCCAGAAGGCACTCGACGACACGTTCCCGTGGACGAACAGCACGGGTTCGCCGGTGGTCCCCGGCACGGAGAGGACGTTGAGGGTCGAACGCGCGGTGCTGATGCGCTCGGCTGAGATCATGGTGCGGCTCCAGGTAGGCGGGGTCGGGGTGTCACATCGTCACGTTTCTCAGGTCTCTTGGCCGACGCGGGCCGTGGAGGCCCGTCGTGACCCGGAGGTCGGCTCGACGGCGGTGAGGTCACGGTCGCGGGTCTCCTTGGCCGCGACCACGGCGATCACCGTGACCACCGCCGAGACGGCGACGTAGATGGCGATCGGGACGCCGGAGGCGTACTCCTTGAGCAGGGCGACCGCGATGATCGGGGCGAGCGCCCCGGCCACGATCGAGGCGAGCTGGTAGCCCACGGACACGCCGGAGTAGCGCATCCTGGTGGCGAACAGCTCGGAGAAGAACGCGGCCTGCGGGCCGTACATCGCCCCGTGGAAGAGCAGGCCGACGGTCACCGCGACCGTCGCCAGGGCGAACGACCCGCTGTCGACGAGCGGGAAGAAGGCGAACGCCCAGAGGCCGACGCCGACCGCGCCGATCAGATAGACGGGACGGCGGCCCAGCCGGTCGGAGAGCGCCCCCCACATCGGGATGGTCACGAAGTGGACCGCGGAGGCGATCAGCACCGCGTTGAGCGCGGTCTGCTTGGGCATGTCCGCGGCGGTGGTGGCGTACACGAGGACGAACGCCGTGATCACGTAGTAGGAGACGTTCTCGGCGAGCCGCGCGCCGATCGCCACCAGGACGTCACGCCAGTGATGGCGCAGCACATCGACGATCGGGGCCTTCTGCTCGGGAGCCTGGTTGGCCAGCGCCTCCTTGAACACGGGCGACTCCGTGACGGTGAGCCGGATCCACAGTCCGACGAACACCAGAAGGCCGGAGAGCAGGAACGGGATCCGCCAGCCCCAGGCGAGGAACGTCTCGTCGGACTGGACGGCCGCGAGGATCGCGAGCACCCCCGTGGCCAGCAGGTTTCCGCCTGGCGCGCCGGCCTGGGGCCAGGAGGCCCACAGGCCGCGCCGCTTGGGGTCGCCGTGCTCGGAGACCAGCAGGACCGCGCCGCCCCACTCGCCGCCCAGGGCGAAGCCCTGCACCAGCCGCAGCGCGGTGAGCAGCAGGGGAGCCGCCGCGCCAAGTGTCGCGTAGGTCGGCAGGCAGCCGATCAGGACGGTCGCGCCGCCCATCATCAGAAGGCTGACCACGAGCAGCCGCTTGCGGCCCAGCCGGTCGCCGTAGTGACCGAAGATCAGGCCGCCGATAGGCCGGGCGGCGAAACCGACGGCGTACGTGAGGAACGCGAGCAGCGTGCCGGTCAGGGCGTCCTCGGCCGGGAAGAACAGCTTGTTGAACACGAGTGCGGCGGCCGAGCCGTAGAGGAAGAAGTCGTACCACTCGATCGTGGTGCCGATCAGGCTGGCGCTGACGACCTTGCCGATCGGGGTCCGTGTTTCGTTGGCCACGGGGAACTCCTCGGGTGGGGGGTGCGGCCAAACATATGGTGTGACGCATGTCACTCCTATGGCCGGTCGGCACATACCTCACCCGTCGGTTATGTGGCTCCGGAGGCGGTACAGGCGCAGGGCGAGCTGGATCTCCAGGGCGCGCTCCGGCTCCTGCCAGTCCGGTCCCAGGAGCTGGGCCACCCGGTCGAGCCGCTGCGTCACCGTGTTCACGTGGATGTGCAGGGCGTCGGCCGTACGCGACAGCGAGCCGCCCGCGCCGAAGTAGGCGGTCAGGGTCCTGATCAGCGCCGTCCCGCGCCGCCCGTCGTAGTCCAGGACCGGGCCGAGCGCGGACGTCAGGAAGCCCGAGGCGTCCCGCCCCTCGCCCATCAGCAGGCCGACGAAGCCGAGTTCCTCCGCGCTCGCGCCGTGCCCGGACCGCCCGAGCGCGATCAGGGCGTCCGCGCAGCGCTGCGCCTCGCGGTAGGCGGCGGACACGGCGGAGGAGACGGTCCCCGCCGCCCGCGCGGCCCCCGCGGTGGCGGGACGGCCGAGCGAGGAGCTCAGCTCGCGGGCGACGCGGCGCGCGACCGCGCCGGGTTTGTCACCCGGCAGCAGCAGCACGACCTCGTCCCCGCGCGTGGTGGCCAGACCGTGGGCGAGCGCGGCCTGCGACGACGCCCAGAAGGCGGCGCGCTCCCGCTGCCCCTCGTGGCGGGTGACGACGAGCACATGCGGCCGGTCGAGGTCCACGCCCAGCCTGCGCGCCCGGTCACCGAGCCCGGTGAGGTCGGGCCGGGAGATCAGGTCGTCGAGCAGCTCGCCGCGTACCCGGCCCTCGGCCTCGGCCACGCTGCGCCGGAACAGCAGCAGCAGCGCGGTGACGATCGCGGCCCGCTCCAGGATGCGCTGGTCGGCGGCGGCCACGAGCTGCTCGGTCCGCAGCACCAGCGTGCACAGCGGCGCCGCCCCCACGTCCACCGACGCCACGTAGGCGCCGCCCCGTTTGACCGTACGGCCGAGCGCGCGTGAGGACTGGGCGGCGTCGAAGACGCCGGAATCGAGGTCGGCGGCCTGGCCCACCAGCGGGCGGCCCTCGTCGTCGAGGACCGTGACGGTGCCTCCGAGCACCTCGGTGACGACCGCGGCGACGTCCTCCACGCCGCCGCCGCGAAGCACCAGCCCGGTCATCCGGTCGTGCGCGTCGGCGGCCCGCTCGATGGCCTCGCTGTGCGCGCTGATCACGGTGTTGGCGCCGCTCAGCTCGGCGAGGGCCGCCCGCGTCTCCTGGAGCAGCCGCGCGGTGTCGATCGCGACGGCGGCGTGCGCGGCCAGCGAGCAGAGCAGCGCCACCTCCTCCTGGACGAAGGGCCGGGCGCTGCGGTTGGCCGCGAACAGCACACCGATGACCTGCGTGCCGAGCCGCAGCGGCACGCCGAGGATCGCGACCAGGCCCTCCTCGTGCACCGCCTCGTCGATCGTGAGCGTGTGCCGCAATCGCTCGTCGGCGAAGTAGTCCGCCGTGTTGTACGGCGTGCCCGACTGGGCGACCAGCCCGCCGAGCCCCGCTCCCATCGCGAGCCGCAGTTCGCGGAAGCGCGCCGAGATGGAGCCGTCGGTGACCCGCATGCAGGTGTCGCCGCGCTCGGGGTCGTGCAGCGTCATGTAGGCGATGTCGGTGGACAGCAGCCGCCTGGCCCGCTGCACGATCGCCTCCAGCACGGCGTCGAGGTCGGTCAGCCCGGCCAGGTCGCCCGCGGTGTCGAAGAGTGCCGACAGCTCGGCCTCGCGCTTGGCCCTCCTGCGCAGCATGGCCCGGACCTTCAGGGCCGCTATCTTGTCCTCCTCGAGCGCGGTCGTGTCGAGGCCGGCCGCGCGGGCCTGGAGCACCGGCCCCTCGAACTCCACGGCCGAGGCCTCACGGGCGAGGAGTTCGAGATAGACGTTCACCTCAGCGTGCGCTCCATCCTCCGTCGAGCGGAATCGAGGCTCCGGTGATGAACGAGCCCTGTGGACCGCAAAGATAGGCCACCAGCTCGGCGACCTCATCCGGCTCCACCAAGCGCTTGATCGCCGCGGGGGCCAGCATGATCTGCTCGACGACCTCGTCCGGGCCGATCCCGTGCGTACGCGCCTGCGCCGCGATCTGGTTCTCCACCAGCGGGGTCCGCACGTACGCGGGATTGACGCAGTTGGAGGTCACGCCGTGAGGGGCGCCTTCCAGCGCGATGACCTTGGACAACCCCTCCAGCGCGTGCTTGGCCGTCACGTACGCGGACTTGTACGGCGAGGCGCGCAGGCCGTGAACGGAGGAGATGTTGACGATCCGCCCCCAGCCGCGCTCGTACATGCCGGGCAGGACGGCCCTGGCGATCAGGAAAGGCGCCTCGACCATCACCTTGAGGATCTTGGCGAAGATCTCCGGCGGGAACTCCTCGATCGGCGCGACATGCTGGAAGCCCGCGTTGTTGACGACGATGTCGGCCGTGAGGCGGACGTCCGGCGACGGCGCCTCCGGCGCCTGCCGGGTCGCCACGTCGTGCCAGGCGTGCAGGAAACTCGGGTCGGACAGGTCGACGGCGACCGGGGTGCCACCGACCTCGGCGGCGACCTCGGCGGCGCTCTCGGCGTTCATGTCGGCGACCACCACGCGCGCGCCCGCGGCCGCGAGCCGGAGGGCGCATGCCCGGCCGATGCCACTGCCCCCGCCCGTGACCAGGGCCGTCCGCCCCTCAAGGCTCGTCATGACGACCAACCCTAGGAATCACGAAGCGACCGGCCCATGGTGGCCATGGACATATATCGGTCCCCTTCTATGTGGTCGAGGCGCCGCGGCCGACGTGCCGTGGCGGGCGCAATCGTGGCGGGCGTGTCGTGGCGGGCGTGTCGTGGTCCGGCGCCGTGGTTCGCGCGGCGCCGCGGGTGCGGGTCACGCGGGCCGGGTCATGGACAGGACGTCGAGGACCTCGTCCAGCTGCTTCTCGGTGAGGGTGCCGTTCGCCACGTGACCGCGTTCGACGACCACCTGCCGGATCGTCTTGCGCTCGGCGAGGGCCTGCTTGGCGATCTTGGCGGCATCCTCGTACCCCAGGTAGCGGTTCAGCGGGGTGACGATCGACGGGGACGACTCGGCGTACTCCCTGAGCCGGTCCACGTTGGCGGTGATCCCGCGTACGCACCGCTCGGCCAGCAGCCGGGAGACGTTCGCGAGCAGCCGGATCGACTCCAGCGCGTTGCGGGCCATCACCGGGAGCATCACGTTGAGCTCGAACGCGCCGGAGGCGCCCGCCATCGTGATGGTGGCGTCGTTGCCGATCACCTGCGCGGCGACCATCGTGACCGCCTCCGGGATCACCGGGTTCACCTTGCCCGGCATGATCGACGACCCGGGCTGGAGGTCGGGCAGGTTGATCTCTCCGAGCCCGGCCCGCGGACCCGACCCCATCCAGCGCAGATCGTTGGCGATCTTGTTCAGGGACACGGCGATCACCTTGAGCGCGCCGGACAGCTCGACCAGGCCGTCCCTGGCGCCCTGCGCCTCGAAGTGGTCCCTGGCCTCGGTGAACGGCAGGCCGGTCGAGCGGCTCAGCTCCTCGATCACCGTGCCGGCCCAGGCCGGATCGGGCGTGTTGATGCCGGTGCCGACGGCGGTGCCGCCCAGCGGCAACTCGGCGAGCCGGGGGAGCACCGCCTGGATCCGCTCGATGCCCAGTTCCATCTGCGTGGCGTATCCGCGGAACTCCTGGCCGAGCGTGACCGGGGTGGCGTCCATCAGGTGGGTCCTGCCGGACTTCACGACGTCGGCGAACTCGACCGACTTCTCCTCGAGCGCGGTCGCGAGGTGCTCGAGCGCGGGGGTCAGGTCGTGGGTGACCGCCTGGGTGGCCGCGATGTGGATCGACGAGGGGAACACGTCGTTGGACGACTGCGCCGCGTTGACGTGGTCGTTGGGGTGGACCGGCCGGCCCAGCCGCTCCTCCGCGAGGGTGGCGATCACCTCGTTGGCGTTCATGTTGGACGAGGTACCGGAGCCGGTCTGGAAGACGTCGACGGGGAACTGGTCGTTCCACCGCCCGGCCGCGACCTCGTCCGCCGCCTCCCGTACGGCCCGCGCCATGTCCTCGTCGAGGATTCCGTACGCGGCGTTGACGGTGGCGCAGGCGGCCTTGATGTGGCCGAGCGCGGAGATGTGCGCGGGTTCGAGGCCCCGCCCTGAGACGGGGAAGTTCTCCACGGCCCGCTGGGTCTGCGCCCGCCATTTGGCCGCGGCGGGCACCCGAACCTCACCCATGGAGTCGTGCTCGATCCGGAAGTCGTCCATGTCCCAGTCCTATCAAGACCGCGGAGGACCGCTTCGCCCGGCTGGTGAAGGAACGGGTGATGTCCACGCCTTGTCATGTCATGACTTATCCGGCAAAGTCGCCTTGACTTCGCGAGCAAGGGGATGGTGACCGGGGAGGGCGGGTGCGACGTCCGCGGGTGAAGCCCGAACATCAGCCGTACCGCTCCGGCGAGCGCACGATCCGGATCGGAGGGGAGATCTACGGGCTGGCCTCGGAGATCTCCGACCCGTACGGCTGCGCCTGGGCGGCCCTGGAACTCATGGACGGCAGCAGGGACCGGCAGGAGGTCGTCGAGTGCCTCCGGCGGCGGTTCCCCGGGCGGGATGTCGAAGGGGTCGTGGACACGCTGCTGGCCTCCGGGCACGTCGAGGACGCGGACGCGCCGGTGCCCGAGCAACTCAACGCGCGGCAGCGCACGCGATACAGCAGGAACGCCGACTACTTCCGGTGGATCGACCTGCGGCCGAGGGAACATCGGTGGGAGCCGCAACTACGGCTGCGGCGGTCCCGCGTCGTCGTGCTCGGCATGGGCGGCACCGGCTGCCACGCGGCGTGGGCGCTCGCCGCGGCGGGTGTGGGCGCGATCCACTGCGTGGACCCCGACGAGGTGGAGCTGTCGAACCTGAACCGGCAGATGCTCTTCGGCGAGGCCGACATCGGCCGGGCGAAGGTGGAGGCCGCTCTCGCCCGCATGCGAGAGATCAATTCGGACATCGAGATAACGGGTGAGATCCGGCGGATCGGCAGCCAGGAGGAGCTGGCCGAGCTGATCGCGGGCTGCGACGTCCTCGCTCTGTGCGCCGACGAGCCGCGCGTACAGGGAGGGATCCGGCGCTGGGCGAACCGGGCGTCCGCGGCGGCGGGGATCCCCTGGGTCGGCGGGGGATATGCGGGGCCGCAGGTGTCGGTGGGGGTCTTCGCGCCGGGCTATCCCTGCTTCGAGTGCTTTCTCGCGGAAGGGAAGGAACGCGGCCACGTGACCGACTTCGCGTGGCCCGGCGTGATCGCCACGTCCGCCGGGATCTCCGGCCTCCTCGTCGCCCAGGGCGTGATCACGTTGCTCACCGGCGTGCCCGAGGTCCCTCCCGGCTATGTGCACGGCGTGAATCTGGTGGCTCCTGATGATCATGTCTACGTGCGGTATCCGTCCCGGGGCGACTGCGTCGTCTGCGGCCGCGACTAGATCTTGACTCACTTGTGGAATTTGCTGATCGTGAGTCTTGACGAGACTCCGAGAGAAGGGCCGTGCCGTGAAGTCGGACGACATCGTTCCCGATCTCCCCGACGAGGGCGAGAGCGAGAAGAAGGAACAGATCCTGATCCGCAGGCTCGACAAGATCGAGACGACGGGGTGGCCGGCCAGCAACGGTAACTCGAACTGACGGCCGTACGGATGGACGGTGGACACGCTGGAGGCCGGCGTGTCCACCGGCACGTTTCCGCCGGTTCGGGTTCCGGGGGAACGGCAGGAGTGGATCGGGGCCACGGGCCGTCGAGCCGAAGGGGAGACATGGATTTCGTCGACACGGTGCGGAACGCGCCGGCGCGAACGCTTTCCGTCGAGGTCTATCAGGCCGAGTTCGCCGAGGTGTACGCGTCGGTGGCGGAGCCGGCGATCAAGCTGGAGCGGGCCCAGCACTTCGACGAGGAGGACTTTCCGAGCTGGGTCGCGTTGCGGGAGGGCGACTGGGATCGCTCGCTCGCGCTGCTCAAGGAGACACGGGAATCACTGATCGAGTACTACCGCAGCCATGCCGAGTTCCGGCGGGTCCGGATCGTCGAGACCCCGCTCACGCCGTACATGCGATGGGAGATGCACGCGTTCGTCGAGCGGGTGGCGGCGGGTGAGCGGATCCGGGTGCTGTCCGGATCGGCGGTGGCCGAGATGGAACGTGCCGCACCGCTGCCCGAGCTGGTGATCCTCCGGGGGGACCGGATGTACGAGGTCCTCTACGACGAGAGCGGCGTGCACACGGGTGCCCGGCGCATCATCGACCCCGACGTGGTACGCCACACGCGCGCCGTGCTGTCCTCCCTCTTCGAGCGGAGTGAGGAACTGATGACCTTCTTCACGCGGGAGGTCGCCCCCACCGCGATGACGTAGAGCGTTCCCTAGCCGCTCAGCGCGGTCATGGCGAGGACGACCAGGACGAGGAACGCGACGACCGCGAGCCCCATCAGCAGGAGCACCCTGACCCGGCCGCCCCGATCGGGTGCCGGGGTGGCGTGCATGGCGAACAGGTCCGTGCCGAGGCCACCCCCCGGTACGCCTGACGGTACGCCTCCCGGTCCGGCGGCGGGTCCGGCGGCGGGTCCCTGGGGCAGGTGCGCGACGGGCATCTGGGTGGCGGGCGGCGGCGGGCCCTGGACGCGCGGCGCCAGGCCGGGCAGCCGGCCCGCGACGGTCGTGTCATCGCGTCCGCCCGCGTCCGCCGCGCCTCCGACCCGTCCCGCTGCCGGTCCCGCTGCCGGTCCGGGTCCCTGCCATGCGGGCCCCGGCTGCGCGGAAGGCGCCGGTGGTGCCGCGTGGGCCGAAGGTACCGGAGGCATCGGCGGTGCGGCGGGTGCGGGGCTCTGCGGCGGTCGGGCCGGTTCGGGGGCGGGCGGCCGCGCGGATCCCGGGCCGGGCGGCAGGCGGAGCCCGGCCTTGGGACGGATGACCACCATGGTCTGGTCGGCCTGGTACTCCTCGCCGGGCGGCTCGGACCCGGCGTCCTCGTGTCCCGCCGGGGCCTCCGCGTCCGTGCGCTTCCTGGGCCGCTCGCGCTCCAGCTGCTTCACCGGCGGGGTGGCGACCGGCATCGCGCCGACGGGTGTGTCGGCCACCGTGCGCAACATCGCCGCCGCGCGTTCCGGCGTGAGCCGTACGGTGTGGTCCTTCTCCAGCAGGCCGTCGAGAACGGGCCGGAGCGGCCCGGCCTGGGTGGGCGGGTCGGCGGACTCCGTCATCAGCGCGCTGAGGGTCTCGGCGACCGAGGCCCGCTCGTACGCCGGCCGGCCCTCGACCGCGAAGTACAAGGTCGCGCCGAGCGACCAGAGGTCGGACTCGGGCCCCGTGTGATCCCCGCGGGCCCGCTCCGGCGCGGTGTAACCGGGAGAGCCGATCACCATGCCGGTCTTGGTCAGGGCGCTGTCGCCCTCCGCCTTGGCGATCCCGAAGTCGGTCAGCACGACCCGGCCGGTCTCGGTGATCAGCACGTTACTCGGCTTCACATCCCGGTGCAGGACGCCCTGGAGGTGCGCCGCGCGGAGCGCGGCGAGCAGATCGAAGCCGACCTCGGCCACCAGCCGGGGCGGCAACGGCCCCTCGTCCTCGATGACCTGCTCGAGGGACCTGCCCTCGACGAGCTCCATGATGATCCACGGACTGCCGTCGACCTCGATCGCGTCGTAGATCGTGGCGACGGAGGGGTGGCTGACCCGTGCGGCGGCGCGGCCCTCACGGATCATGCGTTCTCGTAGCTCCCGCCGCTGCCCGGCGCTGAGCGACGGGTCCTGGCGGATCTCCTTGACGGCGACGTCACGCCCCAGCGTGCGGTCGAAGGCCCGCCAGACGGTGCCCATCGTGCCGCGTCCCAGCGTGGTGGTCAGTTCGTACCGATCGATGAGCAATCTGCTCCCCATGAGAAGAAAGATAGCGATTCCTCCTCGCGGAACGCTTTCTGGTTAGTTGAGAAAATTTCTCGGCCAGAAACGCCGGGGCAGGATCACCTGGATGACCGTGCGCAACCTCTGCGCCATCGAGTTCCGCGTCTTCGGGCGCTCGGACGGCTTCCGGTGGACGCCTTCGGTGGGACGGCGCCGCTGGGCGGGGATCCCGGTCATGTCCTCGCGGAGTTCGCGCGGGAAGCTGTGCGGGGACGTCCTCACCACGGGGCGCGACTCCGCGCGGTGCTGGCCCCGGTGCGTGGGCCTGCGGATCGCGGGCGGCAGGGCGGGCGGCGGCGAAGGCCGGACGGGCCGGTGCGTGATCGGCTCCTCCCCGGTGCCTCCCGCGGCGATGCGCGCGAGCGCCACCGCGGCCCGCACTCCGTCGAGCCTGGCGTCCGGGTCGATCTGCAGCAGGCCGCGCAGAACCGGCGCGAGGGGGCCGGCCCGCTCCATCGGGATCGGCGCGCCGCTGGTCAGCGCGGCCAGCGCGGCCGCGGCCGTACGGCGGCCGTGCAGCCCACGGCCCTCGACCGCGGTGTACAGCGTGGCGCCGAGCGACCACAGGTCGGCGGCCGGGCTCGCCTTGGCCCCCAGGACACGCTCGGGCGCGATATAACCGGCGGAGCCGAGCACGATGCCCGCCTGCGTGATGGAGACGTCCCCTTCGAGAGCGGCCAGCCCGAAGTCGGTCAGGACGGACCTGTCGTCGGTCACGAGCACGTTGCTCGGCTTCACGTCCCGGTGCAGGATGCCCTTCGCGTGGACGGCACGCAGGGCGCCGAGCACCTGCCGGCCGATCTCGGCCACCCGCTGGGGCGGCAGCGGGCCCTCCCGCCGGACGAGCTCCTCCAGGGACTGCGCACGGAGGAGCTCCATCACGATCCACGGCCGGTCGTCCTCGGTGATGACGTCGAAGACCGTGATGACCGACGGATGGGCGACCATGGCGGTCGCCCGGCCCTCGCGTTCGGTCCGCGCGCACAGCTCGGCCCGCAGGTCCTCGTCCAGGACGAGCGGGAGTCGTACCTCCTTGACCGCCACGTCACGGTCGAGCAGTTCGTCGCGTGCGCGCCAGACGGTGCCCATGCCGCCGCGCCCGACCGGCTCGACAAGCCGATACCTCGCGGCGAGCTGGTATCCGGACGGCGCACGCATGGGTGGCAGCTTACCGATTTGTGCAATGCGACCTGTAGAGACCATGCCGCGAATTTGTTGAGATCTTTTGTCAGATCTCCTGACTTGTGATTTGACGATCGTGTGAAGATGGCCGCGGTGAGGATGCCCCGCCTCGCGAGGGCTCTCCGGCCCCACTCCCAAGGGGAAACTTCCTCCCGGATGGAAAGGTGCCACCCCATCGCGACGGCACGAACAGTAACCGACCAACCCCTAAGGGTAATGTCCCGCCCATGCCGGGAATCGACCATGAGATGCCCATCGAGTTCATCCGCAACAGCCCCATGACCGCTGTGGAACTCCTCCGTGACGCCGCAGGTGTCCAACCACCCCCATTCGCCACCGCCGCCGTCGAAGCCGTCGACTGCACCCAACTCGTCCCAGTAGAGTTCCGCGCCGACTCTGTCGTCGTACTGCGCGACACCGGAGGCGCCGCCCAACTCGCACTGATCGTGGAGATACAGAACCGCCACGACGCAAGAAAGCGATTCAGCTGGCCGGTCTACGTCACCGCCCTCCGCGCCCGCCTGGAGTGCGCCACCGCCCTGATGGTCATCTGCCCCGATCCGCCGATGGCCCGCTGGAGCGAACGCCCCATCCCGCTCGGCCCCAGTGGCACCATCACCCCCCTGGCCGTCCACCCCGGCCGCATCCCACTGATCACCGACCCCGACCGGGCACGCAGCTGCCCCGAACTGGCCGTGCTGTCCGCCACCGCACACGCCGAACGACCTGAGATCGGGCTGGCACTGGAGGCCATGGTCGCGGCGCTGGAGACGCTGGACGAGGACCGGGCCAAGTTATATTTCAACTACGTGTTCTCCGTGCTACCCACTGTGGCGCGCAAGCACCTGGAGGAGATCGTGACCACGACGAGCCACGAATACGAGAGCATGGCCGGCCAGTACCTTTCCCACTGGATCGACCGGGGCCGCCAAGAGGGGCTTCAGGAAGGCCGCCAAGAAGGGCTTCAGGAAGGCCGCCAAGAAGGGCTTCAGGAAGGTCGCGCGGAGGGTGAGGCGGCGGCGATCCTGGCCGTGCTCGACGCCCGGGGGCTGGAGATCTCCCCTGACGCCCGCGACCGGATCACGCGATGCTCCGACCTCCACCAGTTGGAGACCTGGATCCGGCGTGCGGTGACTGTGACGTCCGCGGACGACATCTTCACCTGAGCCCGAGGACGCGGATGGCGCAAGGGCGCTGACGGTGGCGGAGCGTTTGGTCGCACGCCGCCGACAGGACGGCATGATCCCGCGCGTAGGCCCCTTCCTTGATCGGAAAGGGCCTACGCCCTGGAGTCGTCTCAGCGAGCCGGACCCCGGACCGCCACGTCAGTCATAAAGAGGTGGTGTCCGGGTCAGGCCCTCCGGCCGATGGACAGGACCGGACCGGTGGTGTCCTGGAAGAAGTCGTTGCCCTTGTCGTCCACGACGATGAAGGCGGGGAAGTCGACGACCTCGATCTTCCAGACGGCCTCCATGCCGAGCTCGGGGTACTCCAGGACCTCGACCTTCTTGATGCAGTCCTGCGCGAGGCGCGCGGCGGGGCCGCCGATCGAGCCCAGATAGAACCCGCCGTACTGCGCGCAGGCGTCCGTGACCTGCTTGGACCGGTTGCCCTTGGCCAGCATGACGAACGACCCGCCCGCGGCCTGGAAGCGCTCCACGTACGAGTCCATGCGCCCGGCCGTCGTCGGGCCGAACGATCCGGAGGCGTACCCCTCGGGGGTCTTGGCCGGGCCGGCGTAGTAGACGGCGTGGTCCTTCAGGTACTGGGGCATCTCCTCGCCCGCGTCCAGCCGTTCGGCGATCTTCGCGTGCGCGATGTCGCGGGCGACGACGAGGGGGCCGGTGAGGGAGAGCCGCGTCTTGACCGGATACTTCGTGAGCTCGGCGAGGATCTCGGTCATGGGGCGGTTGAGATCCACGCTGACGACGTCGTCCGAGAGGTGTTCGTCGGTGGTCTCGGGGAGGAACCGCGCCGGATCGGTCTCCAGCCGCTCCAGGAAGACGCCCTCGGGCGTGATCTTCGCCAGTGCCTGCCGGTCGGCGCTGCAGCTCACCGCGATGGCCACCGGGCAGGACGCGCCGTGGCGCGGAAGCCGGATCACCCGTACGTCGTGGCAGAAGTACTTGCCGCCGAACTGGGCGCCGATGCCGAGCTTCTGGGTGAGCTCGAAGACCTTCTTCTCGAGTTCGAGATCGCGGAAGCCGTGCCCGCTGGTCGACCCCTCGGTGGGGATGCCGTCCAGGTAGCGGGCCGAGGCGTACTTGGCGGTCTTGAGCGCGAACTCGGCGCTGGTGCCGCCCACGACGACCGCCAGGTGGTACGGCGGGCAGGCCGCGGTGCCGAGCGAGCGGATCTTCTCCTCCAGGAACTGGAGCATCCGCTTCTCGTTCAGGACGGCCTTGGTCTCCTGGTAGAGGAACGACTTGTTCGCCGAGCCGCCGCCCTTGGCCATGAACAGCAGCTTGTACTCGTCGGCGTGGCCGTAGGGGTCCTCGGCGTACAGCTCGATCTGGGCGGGCAGGTTGTTGCCGGTGTTCTTCTCGTCCCACATGGTGAGCGGGGCCATCTGCGAGTAGCGCAGGTTCAGCTTGGTGTAGGCGTCGTACACGCCCCGGCTGATGTGCTCGGCGTCCCGGCCGTCGGTGAGGACGTGCCGGCCCCGCTTGCCCATGACGATCGCGGTGCCGGTGTCCTGACACATCGGCAGCACGCCGCCCGCGGAGATGCTCGCGTTCTTCAGCAGGTCGAGTGCGACGAACCGGTCGTTGCCGCTGGACTCGGGGTCCTCGATGATCTTCCGGAGCTGGGCGAGGTGGGACGCCCGGAGATAGTGCGAAATATCGTGGATTGCGGCTTCGGTGAGCAGGCGCAGCGCCTCCGGCTCGACCTCAAGGAACCTGCGGCCTGCCGCTTCGGTGATCCGTACCCCCTCTGTGGTGATCAGACGGTAATCCGTCTCGTCCGTGCCAAGCGGTAGCAGGTCGGTGTAGTCGAACTCGGGCATCGTCTTCGATCCTCTGGTGTCTCGCCTGTTCCTCCGAGCGGAGGATATGCCCGCCCGCGCGTGGGCGGCGCCGAGGGGGCCGCCCGCCGGTACGCGGTGCGAGCCCGAGAAGGATGCCTACCACGACGACCGCGGCGCCGCCCACGTCCGCGAACGAGGGGACGCCCAGGCCGAGGACCACGGAGGTGACGAGGGCACCGACCGGGATCATCCCGGCGAACAGCCCCGCCCGGTCCGGGCCGAGATGGGGGAGCGCGCTGTACCAGAGGAAGAACGCCACCGCCGTCACGACCACGGCCTGGTAGCCGAGCCCGAGCACCTCGGTCGCCGTCGGCGTCCGCAACATCGCCGTCCCGTCCACGGCCAGCCCGATGACCAGCAGGAACGGCACCGCGAGCGCCGCTGAGTAGGCGGAGACCCGGATCGCCCCCAGCTTCGGCAACAGGGGCAGGGCGAGCAGGGAGAAGCACACCTCGCAGGCGAGCGCTCCCAGCGACCAGAGCAGGCCGGGAACGTTCCCGCTGCCCAGCCCGGTGGCCAGCGTCGCGCCCGCCACGACGACGAACGCCGACGCGAGGATCCTCGGCGAGGGCGCCGAGCGGGCCGCTCCCGCGAACAGCGGGCCGAGCAGGGCCATGGCCACGGGCGCCGCGCCCAGGACGGTGCCGGCGAGGGTCGGGCCCGCCGCGGTCGCGGCCTCGATCAGGCACACGTTGAACATCACCAGCCCCGTCAGGGACAGCGTGGAGAGCAGGACGAGCTCCCGCGGCGTGAGCCGTACGAACCCGAGGCCGCGAAGACGGGCGGCGGCGAGCAGGACGGCGGCTCCGAGGGCGTAGCGCAGCGCCTGCCCGCCGTACACGGGGTAGGTCGCGATGAGGCCGGACACCGCGGTCAGGGTGCCCACCACGAACATCCCGGCCGCCGCGCTCGCCGCCGCCCGCCCGGTCGCGGTGGTGGTACTGGTTTCTGTGGTCACGGTTGGCGATGCTAGGAAGACAATGGCTCTCTCAACGGGTCCAATCGGACATAGAAATCGAGGACCAATTGGCTGACCTGCATCTCGCGGTCGACCGGAGCGCGGGTGGGCTGGCCGGCCAGATCGCCAGGGAGCTCAGGGAATCGATCCGTTCCGGCCGGCTCGTCAGGGGCGCCAGGCTGCCCGCCAGCCGTGATCTCGCCAGGGATCTCGGCCTGTCCCGGGGCGTCGTGGTCGAGGCGTACGAGCAGCTCGTCGCGGAGGGCTTCCTGGAGGCCAGGGTGGGCGCGGGCACCCGTGTCGCCGCCGGGCCCGTCGGCCGCCCGAAGGAGGGACGTTCCGGGGACCCTGGGGCGACGTACTACGGCTACCGCCCGACTTCGCCGGATCTGACGGCGTTTCCGAGGCAGGCGTGGCTGGCGGCGATCCGGCACGTGCTGGCGACCCTGCCGGGCGACTTCCTGGATTACGGCGATCCCGGGGGTGTGCCCGAGTTGCGCGAGGAGCTGGCCGGTTACCTGCGCCGGGTGCGTGCGGCCGACGCGGACGCCGGCCAGGTGGTGATCGTCACCGGCGTCGCCCAGGGGCTGAGCCTGGTCGTGCGGGCGCTGGCGGAGGCGGGCGGCCGGGTCGCGCTCGCGGTGGAGGAGCCGACGAGCCCGCGACAGCTCCCGCTGCTCAGGCGGGCCGGTGCCGACCTGGCCGGGGTGCCGGTCGACGCCGAGGGGATCGACGTCGCCGCGCTCGCCCGGACGGGGGCGCGGGCGGTGCTGCTCACGCCCGCCCACCACTATCCGACCGGGGTGGTGTTGTCCCCGCGCCGCCGCGCGGATCTGATCGCGTGGGCCGCGGAGACGGGCGCGATCCTGCTGGAGGACGACTACGACGCCGAGTTCAGGTTCGACCGGGATCCCGTCGGCTGCCTGCAGGGGCTTGCCCCCGACCGTGTCGTGCTCGCCGGGAGTGTGAGCAAGTCCCTCGCTCCCGGTCTGCGCCTCGGCTGGCTCGTGGCGCCCCCGGACATCGCCCAGTCCGTACGGCGGGCCAGGGGGGAGCTCGATCTCGGCTCTCCGGTGATCGACCAGTACGCCCTGGTCCGGTTCATCCGGACCGGCGGATATGACCGGCACCTGCGGCGGATGCGCAGGGAGTACCGGCGCAGGAGGGACGCGCTGGTCCGGGCGCTCGCCGAGCACCTGCCCGCGCTGAAAGTGCATGGCATCTCGGCCGGTCTGCACCTGTACGCGGAGCTGCCCGGAGGGTGGGACGAGCCGCGGGTCGCCGAGGCGGCGCGTGCGTGCGGCCTGGCCGTCGATCCGGTGCCCTCCGCCCTCGTGATCGGCTTCGCCCGCCTTCCCGAGCACCGGATCGCCGAGGCCGTACGGGATCTCGGGGTGATGATAGATCGTCAGAATGTCTGGACATAGCCTTGACCCGAGGGCGCGCAGTCCGGAATGTTGGACGGGCGACGCGTGCGGCCTCTCAACGAGGCGTGTGGGCCTCTCGACGAGGTGTTCTCTCAACGAGGAGACGAGATGACGTACATACCCGCGGGTTCCGCGCCCTCCGGCCAGTGGAACCTGGAGATCACCCCCGACCTGGCGGGATGGGTGTACTGCGGCCTGAGGGTCGTCGATCTCGCGGGTGAGCCGGTTCAGTTCGAGACCGGCTCGGAGGAGATGCTGGTCGTGCCCCTGTCCGGATCCTGCGAGGTCGTCGCGGACGGCGTACGGCTGGAGCTCCAGGGGCGGCGGTCGGTCTTCGACGGGGTCACCGACTTCGCGTACCTGCCGATCGGGGCGTCGGTGCGCGTCGCCGGCGAGGGCCGGATCGCGTTGCCGTCGGCCCAGGCGACCCGGCGGCTGCCCGTGCGGTACGGCCCGGCGGACGCGGTGCCGGTCGAGGCCAGGGGCGGCGGGGTGGCCACCCGGCGGATCAACAACTTCTGCGCGCCGGAGGTGTTCGAGTGCGACCGGCTCATGGCCGTGGAGGTGATCACCCCGGGCGGCAACTGGTCGTCGTACCCACCGCACAAGCACGACGCGCCGGGCGAGCACGAGGCCGTGCTGGAGGAGATCTACTACTACGAGGGCGGTCCCGGCTACCAGCGGGTGTACAGCTCGCCGGGCAACCCCATCGACGTGCTGGCCGAGGTGAACTCCGGTGACGTCGTCCTCGTGCCGTACGGCTACCACGGGCCCTCGATGGCGTCCCCGGGGTACGACCTGTACTACCTCAACGTCCTCGCGGGGCCGGGCGAGCAGCGGTCCATGGCCTTCTCCGACGACCCCAGGCACGCGTGGATCCGCGAGACGTGGGCGACGTCATGAGGATGCCGTGAGGACGTCATGAGACAGGCGGCGGCGTTCTGGAGACGCCCGGGAGAACGCCGGGGCGTCATGAGGCCGTCAGCGACGACGCGCGCGGCTGGAAGCCGCGGGCGAGGACGATGATCACCGCGGCCAGCGCGAGCGGCGCGGCGAACGCGACCCGATAGTCGGCGGCCTCGGCGATGCCGCCGACCAGGGCCGCCCCCACGATGAAGCCGACGTAGTTGAACATGTTGACCCGGGCGATGGCCACGCCGGTCCCGGCCGGGTCGAGGCGCCCGGCCGCCGAGAACGACTGCGGGGCGACCACCGACAACCCGACCCCGGTGAGGGCGAAGCCCGCGATGGCGAGTGGCTCGGTGGGCGCGGCGACGATCGCCACGAAGCCGAGCGTGGCGACCGCGCCGCCGATCCTGACGATCACCGCCGGGCCGTACCTCCGGACGGCGAGGTCTCCGCCCACCCTGACCAGGAACGTCGTGGCCTGGTAGGCGCCCAGCGCCAGGGGCACCACGGACGCTGACGCGTGCATGATCTTGTCCATGAAGACCGAGCCGAAGTTGGAGATCGACGCGTCGCCCACGTAGAGGAAGGCCATGGCCAGGCACAGCGGGATGATCGGCTTCCAGGGGAACCGCGCCTTGGTCAGGGCGACCTCCTGGGCCACGTGCTCCTCCTCGGGAAGGCAGAGCCAGTGCGCGGCGACGACCGCGACCGCGGCGCCCGGCGCCATGACGATCGCGAAGGTGACCGCGAGGTCCAGGTCGAGTTCGGCGGCCGCCGACGCCCACAACGCCCCGACGACCGCCGCCGCGCTCCACAGCGCGTGGAACCCGGTCAGTACGGCACGGCCGTACCGGCGCTCGACCGCGACGCCCTGCATGTTCATGCCCGCGTCCACGCCGCCGAGGCCGACGCCGAACAGCACGAGGGCCACCACGAAGAGGGGGACCGTGGGGGCGAGACCGGCCAGCACCACGGCGGCGCACGTCAGCGGCTGGAAGGCGCGCAGGATCCGCCGGCTGCCGAAACGCGCGGCGAGCGTGCCGGCCAGCACGCTGCCCGCGCCCGCGATCACCGGGACGATGAGCAGCAGGATCGTCAGCTCGCCGTCGCTCAGGCCGTGCTTGCGCTGGAGCGCGGCGACCTGCGTGAGCAGCGTCGCGAACGTGAGGCCCTGGACGAAGAAGACGGCGAACGTGGCGAGCCGCGCCTGCCGGTCACGCTCGGTGGGCCGCGATGGAAACGATGGCGGCGTGGGCGTCGGCAACGCGGCCTCCGAGAGGGGGGAAACGTGAGGGGCGTTCAGGTTATGCCGCGCTGATCACGTGGTCAATGGTCCCGGCACGTGCCGATGGCCCCCGCCTCCGGGCCCTCTGCCCCGACGGCCGTCACGTGTGTCCCACGGCCGTCGTACGGTCGCCCGTACGCCGGTGGGCGACGGCGGCCGGCCGAACCTCGTGGATACGGCGGCATGGCCCGGGCACAATCGTGCCGCCGACCGGGGTTCCTTCGCCCGCGACACCACTTAGGCTCGACATGTGAGCTTCGAGTCCCGCGCGAACAACTGGATCTCCGCTTTCCTGAGCTCCGGATTGCCCGGAGCCAAAGACCCGGCCGGGCCCTCCCCGGCCGAGCTGCGCGCGTCCGACGCCGACAGGGAGCAGGTGATCGGCCTGCTCAGGGACGCTGTCACCGACGGGCGGCTCACCATGGCCGAGCACGAGGAGCGGGTCGAGCGGGCGTACGCCGCCCGCACGCTCGGCGACCTCGTCGGCCTCACCGCCGATCTCGTCCCGCCGGAGAGCCAGCCGTTCCTCATGGACGGCCGCCCGGTGGTCGCCCTCTTCCGTACTGAGAACCGGGCGGGCCGCTGGGTGGTGCCGTCGGAGGTGCCCGTCACCTCGCTCGGCGGGCGGGTCACGATGGACCTGTGCGAGGCGTTGCTGCAGACCCGCCGGGTGGTGGTGCGACTCGCCGTGATGGCCGGGACCGTGACCCTGATCGTGCCGGAGGGCGTCCGCGTCGTGAGCGCCCCGGACGCTCGGATCAAGGCGTTCCACGACGAGGTACGGCTCCCGCCGGGCGCGACCGGACACGCGCCGGACGCGCCCGTCATCGAGCTGGCGGGTTTCGTCTACGGAGGCAAGGTCATCGCCAAGTCGCCGAAACGCCCCAAGAAGGGCTTGTTCCGCCGGTCCTGATCGGGCTGATGCCTCAGACGGTGATGTCTCAGACGGTGATGTCTCAGACGGCGGTGTCGAAGTTGATCGCGCTGTAGGCGCTCAGCTTCCAGAGCTGGTGCTCGCTCTCGATCTTGCGGATCGTGCCGGAACGGCCCCGCATGACCAGCGAGTTCGTCACGGCTGCGCCGCCCTGGTAGCGCACGCCGGGCATCAGCTCGCCGTCCGTGATGCCGGTCGCCGCGAAGAAGACGTCGTCGGAGCGGACCAGGTCGTCGGTGGTCAGGACCTGGTCGAGGTCCAGCCCGGCGTCGAGCGCCTTCGTGCGCTCCTCGTCGTCGCGCGGCCAGAGTTTGCCCTGGATGACGCCGCCCATGCACTTCAGCGCGCAGGCCGCGACGATGCCCTCCGGCGTGCCGCCGATGCCGAGCATCAGGTCGACGCCGGTGCCGGTGCGGGCCGCCATGATGGCGCCCGCCACGTCGCCGTCGGTGATGAACCTGATCCGCGCGCCCGTCTCCCGGATCTCCTTGACGATCCGCTCGTGCCGGGGCCGGTCCAGGATCACGACCGTCACGTCGGACGGCTTCGCGCCCTTGGCCCTGGCCACCGCGCTGATGTTGTCCGCGACCGGCGCGTTGATGTCCACGGCCGACGCCGCGGCCGGGCCCGTCACGAGCTTCTCCATGTAGAAGACGGCGGACGGGTCGTACATCGAGCCGCGCTCGCTCACCGCGATGACCGAGATCGCGTTGTTCATGCCGAGCGCGCACAGTCGGGTGCCGTCGATCGGGTCCACCGCGACGTCACATCCGGGGCCGGTGCCGTCCCCCACCTCCTCGCCGTTGTAGAGCATGGGGGCGTTGTCCTTCTCGCCTTCGCCGATCACGACGACGCCCTTCATGGACACCGTGTTGATCAGCTGTCGCATGCCGTTGACCGCGGCTCCGTCCGCACCGTTCTTGTCGCCGCGGCCCACCCACCGTGCCGCCGCCATCGCGGCCGCCTCAGTGACGCGAACCAACTCCAGGGCGAGGTTGCGGTCGGGAGCACGCTCCCCAGTGGCCAGCGCTGCCGGTACGTGATCAGCCATCGTTCCCCTTAAGTCAGGCGTCGTAAGAGCTGATGGTAGTTGCGTATGTCGTTCTTGTCCGATTGGTCTGGACCGGTCGCCGCAGGCCGGAGGCCATTTCCCCTGCCGCTGCCCCGTGACGGGCAGGCCGGGATATCGTCGCGGTCATGAGCAGCGACACCGGGCCAACCGTCACAGTCCGCACGTCGGAGCGTGGTGCCGCGACGAGGATCGCGCTCCTCGAAGCGGCCAGAGAGATCTTCATCACGTGCGGTTACGCGGAGACCGGCGTGACCGACGTGGTGGCGCGGGCCGGGGCCAGTGTGGGCAGCCTTTACCACCATTTTTCGGGAAAGGCCGATCTTTACCTGACGCTGTTCGACGACTTCCAGATCCGGCAGACCCAGCGGACGAGGCAGGCCATCCAGGAGGCCAGATCGCGGGGTGAGTCCGAGCCGATGACGCTGCTCCTCGCCGGCGCCCGGGCGTACCTCGACGGATGCCTCGCCGAGCGCGAGCTCGCGGCGCTGTTCCTGCGCGGCGACGGGCCGACCGGGTTCGAGGTCGTCATGCGGGAACGGCTGCGCCAGTGGACCAGGCGCAGCGCCGCTCTCTTCGAGCGTGAGGACGCCCTCGTCCTGGTCGTCACCGGCGCGCTCGCGGCCGTCGTCCAGGAGGTGACCCTCTCCGAGGACGACGAGCGCGCCCGCAGGATCGCGGAGGAGGCGCTCGCCTACATCGGCCGGATCCACTGACCTTGACCCGGATCGCCGTCACCGGGCACCGAAACCTCTCTCCCCGCACCACCGTGCTGATCGACATCGCGGTCCGCGAGGCGCTCCGGCCGTACGCCCCGGACATCGTCGGCATCTCCTGCCTGGCCTCCGGCGCCGACCAGATCTTCGCCTCCGCCGTCATCGACCTCGGCGGAGTGCTGGAGGCCGTCGTCCCCGCCCGCCAGTACGGCGAGGCATCCTTCCGCGAACTCCTCGCCAGGGCCGTGACCGTCCGGCGCCTTCCTTACGACCTCCCGTCACCGGCGGCATACGCCGCCGCCAACGAGGTGATGCTCGCGTCCGCCGACGTGCTCGTCGCGATCTGGGACGGCCTCCCGGCGCAGGGGATCGGTGGCACGGCTGAGGCGGTGGCCGACGCGGTGCGCCGGGAGATGCCCGTGCACATCGTCTGGCCACCGGGAGCGGCCAGGCTTGACACGACTTGACTCGCCGGTTCCCCTCAAAACGTGGATGTGCTCCCCGAAACGGAATTCCCCGCGCTCTACAAGGCGGCCGATCGGGCGGCGATGGCCGGCCAGCGCCGCCTGCTCGCCGCCACGGCGGTCCGGCTGATCTCCCTGGTCATCGCCGCCATCTTCGGCTCGCTGAGCGTCATCGTGGGCAGCCTGGACGCCGCGGGAACGGTCGCAGCGAGCGCGATGGGGGCGGCGCTCGTGACCGAGGTCTACCTGCTCACGACCCGGCCGGAGCGCCAGTGGTACGAAGCGCGAGCGGCCGCGGAATCGGCCAAGACTCTGGCCTGGAGATACCTGGTCGGAGGCCAGCCCTTCGACGTCGACGGGGACGACCACGGCGCCGACCAGCTCCTGCTGCGCAGGTACAGCAGGATCACGGCCGCTCTGCACGGCTTCGCGCCGGTCCCCGTGTCCGACGCGGACGCACAGGTGACCGAGAGGATGCGCCAGGTCCGCGCGCTCTCGCTCGACGAGCGGAAGCGGCACTACATGGTCGGGCGGCTCGACGACCAGCGGGCCTGGTACGCCGCGAAGGCGGCCAGGCACGAACAGCAGGCGGGCAGGTGGCTCATCATGCTCGCCCTGCTGGAGGGTTTCGGCCTGGTCGCGGCGGCGTTGAAGTCGGCCCAGGCGCTCGACCTCGACCTGCCGGGCATTCTCGGCGCGGTCGCCGCCGCCGGAGTGGCGTGGTTGCAGACGCGCCAGCACCAGCAGCTCGGGAACGCGTACTCCATCGCGGCGCTGGAGGTGGGCGACATCGTGTCACGGGCCGACTGGCCCACCACGGAGAGTGAGTGGGCGCACTTCGTCGACGAGGCCGAGGAGGCGATCTCCCGGGAGCACATGCTGTGGAGCGCCTCCCATAGTTGACGATAAACATCGGCAATAGGCGCTTAAATACTACCTTGCGCCTTATGTCGGGAAATATTAGACCATTTCGTGACCGGTTGCGTAGGCCGGTTCGGCGAGTCGAGTGGACAGGCGCGGACCCGTTAAAGTAACGCCATAGAGTTGTAGTTTCGGCTGGACCCGATGCCCTGGTCGGCGATAGCGTGACCGCGTTAGCGCCCGTGGTGACGAGACCGGTTATGGAACGTCGTGTCCGCCACGGGCTACCTGCGTATTGAACGGTACGAGCCGATGAAAATCACCGATCAGCAGACGGACATTGCCTCGGACGTCAGGGACCTCAGGGATGTTCCGTTGTCCCTCGTCCATGAGGCCGAAATCGACCGTGTCATGCGCAGGATAGTCCCCGACTCCCCGGATATTCAGCGCGTTTCCGTCGCCGCCTTCAACTCCTCCATCTGACCTGAGGAGGGCCGCCGTGAGCGGGCCCTTCGTGCCGTTCCGGCAGTTTGTGCTCAAAGTCCACAGTCGTTGTGACCTGGCCTGCGATCACTGCTATGTCTACGAGCACGCGGATCAGAGCTGGCGTGGCCGTCCGCGCGCGATGTCGCCCGAGACCGTCTCGTGGTCGGCGCTGCGCATCGCCGAACACGTCAAGGAGCACGGCCTCGAGCGGGTGCACGTCGTGTTGCACGGCGGCGAGCCCCTGCTCGTGGGCGCCAAGCGGCTCGGGGAGATCGCCGCGGAACTACGGCACCACCTCGACGGCGTCTGCGACCTCGATCTGCGGATCCACACCAACGGAGTACGGCTCGACGAGCGGTTCTGCGACGTGTTCGCGGAGCACCGCGTCAAGGTCGGGATCTCCCTCGACGGCGACAGGGCGGCCAACGATCGGCACCGTCGCTATGCCGACGGGCGGAGCAGCTACGACCAGGTCGTCAGAGCCGTCGGCCTGCTCCGGCAACGCCCCGCGCTGTACGCCGGACTGCTGTGCACGATCGACGTCGCCAACGATCCGATCGCCGTCTACCGCGGCCTGGCCGAGCTGGAGCCGCCGCGCGTCGACTTCCTGCTCCCGCACGCGACCTGGGACAGCCCGCCGCCGCGCCCCTCGGCCACGGCGTACGCCGACTGGCTGATCGCGATCTTCGATCTCTGGTACGAGGAAGGCCGGAAGATCGATGTCAGGATCTTCGAGTCGATCATCAGAACGTCGCGGGGCGAACCGAGCCTGACCGAGTCGCTCGGCCTCCAGCCCTCCGATCTGGTCGTCATCGAGACCGACGGCGCCTACGAGCAGGCGGACTCGCTCAAGACGGCGTTCGCGGGAGCGCCCGAGACCGGGCTGCACGTCCTGTCCGACACCCTCGACGACGTGGCCCGCCACACCGGGATCCTCGCCCGCCAGCTCGGGCTGGACGGGTTGTGCGACACCTGCCGGGCCTGCCCGGTGGTGGAGAGCTGCGGAGGCGGCCTGTACGCCCACCGTTATCGCACAGGGTCGGGGTACGCCAACCCGAGCGTGTTCACCGCCGACCTCCTCAAGCTGATCACTCATGTTCGGGGCAGGACCACCATGCCGACGCACGCACTGCCGTACTCGACCATCGACGCGCTCGCCGCGGGATACGGCGGCGAGGCCGACGTGACCCGGCTGGCGGAGTCGCAGCGCAGCGTGCGCCGCGCGCTGCTCGCCGCGGTGAACGCGGCGGGCAGGAGCGTGCCCGAGGCATGGGACGTCCTCGTCGGGCTCGACAACGACCATCCGGAGGCGGTCGAGGCCGTGCTGGCCCACCCGTACGTCCGGGTCTGGGCGGCGGAGTGCCTGCGCGACGGCGGTGACGCCGAGTACCTGCGCAACATCGCCGCGGCCGCCGCCGTCCGGGCGGGCGTCGACGTCTCGCTCGACATCGCTATCACCGACAGATCGGCGTACCTCCCCTCGCTCGGCACGCTCGACGCCCTTCCCGGCGCTGCGGCACGGCTCAGGATCGAGGGGGGCTCGTTCGCCGTCGAGGGGCGCGCGCGGGGCGAGTGGCGTCCCACGCGGCGGATCATGGCAGGGGACCTCTCCGTCGCGCTGGAGGACGCCGACCCGTTCCGCGACCGCCACCAGTGGCCCGCCGCGCCGCGTCTCGGCGAGCGGGACGCGGCGGCCTGGCAGGAGATGGTCGAGCGGGCCTGGCGGATGATCGAGATCGATCACGCCCGGTACGCGCCGGGGTTGCGGGCGGGGCTCACCACGCTGACGCCGCTCGCGCCGGGACCGGCGGGACGCGACGTGAGCTCCACCGCGCGGCACGCCTTCGGCGCGGTCGCCGCCGCGCTCCCGGCTGATCCCGCGACGCTCGCGCTCCTTGTGATCCACGAGTTCCAGCACGTCAAGCTGGGCGCCGTGCTGGACATCCTCGATCTCTACGACGAGACCGACAGGCGGCTCTACTACGCGCCCTGGCGGGACGATCCCCGGCCCCTGGAGGGACTGCTCCAGGGCACCTACGCGCACGTCGCGGTCACCGACTTCTGGCGGGTGCGGCGCCTGGACGCCCCGGACCAGGGGGAGACGCACTTCGCCCGCTGGCGGGCGCACACCGCGGAAGCGATCGAAACGCTCGCGGCCTGTGGTGCGATGACGCAGGTGGGAGATCTGTTCGTGGCCGGAATGCGGCGGTCGGTCACGCCCTGGCTGAGCGAGCCCGTCCCACCGGACGCGGAAGAGGCCGCAGCCAGGTCGGCGCGGGATCACCAGGCGAAATGGATTGTTCGCGCCGAGAACTGACGCCCGGCCGGCGCGCGTAATGTAACGTCCTTGCAGCTTTCCTTTCGAGACTTTTCTCACGTAGGTCGAGGTTCCTATAGTGAGGATCTCGGAAGGAAGGAGGCGAATGACCGCGTCACGACCCGACGGGGACCCCCAGGAGCCGTATTTCTTCCTGAGTTACGCGCACGTCCCGCCGTATGACGTCACCGACGGCAGTGATTCCAACCGGTGGGTGGAAAAGCTCTTCAGAGAGCTCTGCCAGCACATCATGCACCTGACGGAGGTTCCGTCGGGGGCGGCCGGATACATGGATCGCGAATTACGGACAGGCGACAACTGGAAAGAGAAGATCTCGGAGCGCCTTTCCACCTGCCGGGTCTTCGTGCCGCTCTATTCCCCACGCTACTTCGAGAGCGATCAGTGCGGCAGAGAATGGGCGGCCTTTCTGGAACGCGGCCGCGGCCGCTCCGATCTGGGACTGCCGATTCCGGACGCCATCGTCCCCGCGATATGGACTCCCATACGGCCGACCAGGATGCCCGCGGCGGCGCAGACGATCCAGTTCAACCACGCCGACCTCGGCGCGCGGTACGTCGAGGAGGGCTTCTACGGGATCATGAAGCTGAACAGGTACCGGACCCATTACCAGGCCGCCACCATGGAGCTGGCGAAACGGATCGTCGAGGTCGCACGGAACTCGCCCATGCCCCGGGGCCACATCCGTGACTACACCACGGTGCCGAGCGCGTTCGAGGACAACACCGCGGAGCGGCCGATCACGGTCACGGTCCTGGCGCCCGACGAGGATCACCTGCCCCCGGGGCGGAGGGCGTACCACTACGGGCGGAAACCGCAGGAGTGGGATCCCTTCCGCACATCCAACGGGGCCCGCCCGCTGGCCGACCACGCGATGGAGCTGGCTCGCGCGCGTGGATACCTGCCGGAGGTGGGAGCGCTCGACCAGCACGCCGAGGCGCTCTCCGCGGACGAGCCGCGCTCGCCCGCGGTGATGCTCGTCGATCCGTGGGCCACCACCATGGACGACTGCCGCGACTCCCTCCGGGGCATCGACCGTCCCGGGCGTCGGTGGATCACCGTGATGGTGCCCTGGAACAGGGAAGACGCGCAGACCATGGCGAACGAGGCGCGACTGAAGGTGTGCCTGCGAGAGACGCTCGGCAACAAGCTCACCGAGCCGGACGCGGTGTCCGACGTGCCCACGCTCGACTCCTTCAGAAACACGCTGCCGGAGGTCCTGAACAGGGCGTCGCAGCACTACCTGAAACGGGCTCCCGCCTATCCGCCGGCGGGTCCGTCGACCGACAGACCGAGGCTGATCGGGCCGGAGGAGTGATCACATGAGCGAGGGCCGGATCGTCACCTTCTACTCCTACAAGGGCGGTACCGGGCGGACGATGGCGCTGGCCAACACGGCCTGGATCCTGGCGAGCAGCGGACTGCGCGTACTGATCGTCGACTGGGACCTCGAGTCGCCAGGACTGCACAAATTCTTCCGGCCTTTTCTCGAGCCCGGGATCATGGGCGCGACCACCGGTGTGATCGACCTCATCACCAACTACCAGTGGGCCGCCATCAGGAACGAGGAACGCCCGGGCGACTGGCACAAGGCGTACGCGCGGGTGGAGCCGCACGCGGTCTCCCTGGACTGGGCGCATTTTCCCGAGGGGGGCACCCTCGACCTCATTTCCGCCGGGCGGCAGAACCGTGACTATTCCTCCCTGGTGTCCAATTTCGACTGGGACAACTTCTACGACAGGCAGGGCGGGGGTCAGTTCTTCGACGCGCTGCGCGCCGACATGAAGGCGTGTTACGACTACACCCTCATCGACAGCCGTACCGGCCTGAGCGACATCGCGGAGATCTGCACCGTGCAGATGCCGGACGTGCTCGTCACCTGCTTCACCCTGTCCGACCAGGGCATAGACGGAGCCTCGGCGGTCGCCAGGCACATCGACGAGCGCTATCGCGACCGGGCCATCCGGATCCTGCCCGTACCGATGCGGGTGGACATCGGCGAGAAGGAGAAATGCGACGCGGGGCGCAGCCTCGCCCGCCGGAAGTTCGACCGGTTCCCCAACGGGATGGCCGTCGAGGACCGCAACCACTACTGGGGCGCGGTCGAGGTGCCGTACATGCCCTTCTACGCCTTCGAGGAGACGCTCGCCACGTTCGGTGACGAGCCGAACCGGCCGGGGTCGATGCTCGCAGCCTTCGAACGGCTCACCTCCGCGATCACCGAGGGAGCGGTCGCGTCCTTCCCGTCGATGGACGAATCCATCCGGATGCGGCATCTCGACCTGTTCGTACGGCGGCACGCCGGGCTGCACTCCGACGTGCACGTCTACTACGCGTCCGAGGACCGGATGTGGGCCGACTGGATCGCCGCGGTGCTGGAACGCCATGGCTATCGGGCCGTGCTCACCGGCATCGACATGGAGGGGCCGGCCGAGACGACCACGGAGGCGGCGCGGGTGGTCACCGTGTTGTCGGGCGCCTTCCTGCGGGTGCCCGGCGCGGCGACGATCTGGTCCCGGCTGACGGCCGCCGAGTCGGCGGGCCGGGGTGAGCTGGTCCCGATCCGCGTCTCGGAGGCACGCTTTCCTTCGCCGTTCGGCGACCGGGCGCTGGCCGATCTCACCCGCATCGGGGAGCGGTCGGCGGCGAGCACGCTGCTGAAAGCGCTCAACGGTTCCGAGGAGTCCGTGGCGGTCGACGTGGCGGCCATCGGCGCGCGATTCCCGGGGAGCGAGCCGCAGGTGTGGAACGTCTCCGCGCGGAACGCCGCCTTCACCGGGCGCGGCGCCGTACTGGAGACCCTGCGCGACCAGCTCGTCGGCGGCAAGGCCGCGGTGGTGCTGCCCCAGGCCCTGTACGGCCTCGGAGGCGTGGGCAAGACACAGGTCGCCCTGGAGTACGCGCACCGGTTCAAAGCGGACTACGACGTCGTGTGGTGGGTGTCGACCGAGCAGACCGACTCGATCAACTCCGCGTTCGAGGAGCTGGCCCGGCAACTCGGCATTCCGGTGGGGGAGAACGTCGCCGAGGTCGTCACCGGGGTCCGTGAGGCGCTGCGGCGTGGCACCCCGTACGCCCGCTGGTTGTTGATCTTCGACAACGCGGGTGATCCCGAGGAGCTGACCGGATATTTCCCCGGCGGGACCGGCCACGTCCTGGTCACCTCGCGTAACCAGTCCTGGTCGAGGGTCGCCGCGCCTCTCGAAGTGGACGTGTTCAGCCAGGAAGAGAGCCTTGAGCACCTGAGCCGGCGGGTGCCGGGGCTGGCCGAGTCCGACGCTCTCGACGTGGCGGACGCGCTGGGTTACCTGCCGCTCGCGGTCGAGCAGGCGGCGGCCTGGCTGGCCGAGACGGGCATGCCGGCCGCGACGTTCCTCGAACAGCTCAGGACGGAGAGCGCGCGGGTGCTGTCGCTCGGACAGCCCGCCGACTATCCACATCCGGTGGCGGCGACCTGGAACCTCTCGCTGGCGAAGCTGCGTGAGACCTCGCCCGCGTCGGTCCGGCTGCTCGAACTCTGCGCGTTCTTCGCCGCCGAGCCGATCTCGATGCAGCTGCTCTACAGCGACGAGATGATGCGCTCGCTCCTGCCGTACGACGACGCGCTGCAGGAGAAGCTCGTGCTCGGGCGGGTCATCCGGGAGATCGGCAGGTTCGCGCTGGCGAAGGTGGACCAGGCCAACAACACCATCCAGGTGCACCGGCTGGTCCAGGCCGTGATCCGCGGCCAGATGACCCAGGATGAGCAGGACGAGGCGTGCCACGTGGTCCACCGCGTCCTGGAGAAGGCGCGGCCGAATCAGGGCGAGGTGGACGACCCGGAGAACTGGATCCGGTTCGACCTCATCTGGCAGCACCTGCAGCCGTCGCGGGCCACCGAGTGCCAGGAGGAGCCGGTCCGGCGGCTGCTCACCGACCGGGTGCGCTACCTGTGGAAGCGCGGCGATCTGGATGCCGCGCTGACCCTCGGCGACTACCTGGCCAACTACTGGGAGGTGACGTTCGGCAGGGACGAGCGGCAGCGGCTCCACCTGCTGTTCAACATCGCCAACGTCAAGCGTTCCCAGGGTCTCTATGAGGAGGCCAGAGAGCTGGACGAGTGGACGCTCGAACGCCAGCGCGAGGTGGTGGGGGAGCAACATCCGCACACGCTGATGACCGCGGGCGGGCTCGCGGCCGACCTGCGCGCGCTCGGCGAGTACGAACGCTCGTTGGAGATGGACCTGGCGACCTACGAGATGTGGAAGCGGCTGTACGGCGAGGAGTACCACAAGACCCTTTCCGCGGCCCACAATCTCGCGCTGTCCTACCGGCTCGTCGGCGACGGCGTCAACGCGCGCGAGCGCGACGAGAAGACCCTGCAGCTGCGTAGGGAGGTGCTCGGCCCGACCCATCCGTACACGCTGTTCTCCGCCACCCACCTCGCCCGTGACCTGCGCGAGATCGGCCGCTACCGGGAGTCGATCGAGTTGCTGCGCACGACGCTGCAGCACTATCGCGAGTCGCTGGGCGAGGGCTTCATGGACACGCTGCGTGCCGCCAAGAGCCTCGCGGTGTCGCTGCGCCGGAGCGGCGCGCATCAGGAGGCGTGGCAGGTGGCGCTGGAGACGGAGGAGAGGTACCGGGAGCGTTACCCGGGAACGCCCGACGCGCTGGCGGCGACCCTGGAGCTCGCCTGCTGCCTGTCGGCACTCGGCGACAAGGCCGGGGCGCTGGAGATGGCGGGCGGCATCATGACCATCTACCGCGAGGACCTCGGCGACTCGCACCCCGGCACTCTGATCGCGCTCAACAACGTGGCGATCTACCAGCGTGGCACGGGTGAGGTGCCTCGGGCGACCGAGGGGGCCACGCGGGCGTACGAGGGTCTGCGCGGGCAACTCGGTGACAGCCACCCGTTCACGCTCGCCGCCGCCATCAACCTGGCCAACTGCCTGGGAGCCGGTGGCCGTGCCGACGAGGCGGAGGCGCTGGAGCTGGCCACGCTTGACAGGCTGCGCCGGAAGCTGGGGGAGGAACACCCGGACACGCTGGTCTGCGCGGCGAACCTGTCGATCACCATGCGGTCGGCCGGCCGCATGGAGGAGGCGGACCTCGCCCAGCGGCGGATATCGGCGATCATGGCCAGGGTTCTGGGGGAGAACCATCCGGCGCTGGCGGACCTCAGGCAGGGACGGCGTATCAACCGAGACCTGGAACCCCAGCCGTTCTGACGCCGCCTTCCGGCAGCCGGGACGTGGTCAGCCACGTCAGGATGTCCGGCAGGACGTGCAGCGCGGCGAAATGGGCGGCGCCGGCCTCGATGATCACGTTCGCGCCGGGGATGCGCTCGCCGAGCCAGCGCGCGTGCCCGGCCGGGGAGAACACGTCCTCGTCTCCGTGCCACAACATGGTGGGCACGGTGATGTTCGCCGGGTCGAAGCCCCACGGGGCGTTGAAGGCGAGGTCGTCGTCCACCCAGCCCGCGTCGGAGTGTTTGAGCGCCTCGGCGAAGTTCCTGGCCAGCATCCGCCGGATCCCGTAGTCGGCGACGACGTGGCGGTCCGGCTCCGGCAGGTCGGCGGTGAGCGCGGGGACCAGGCGGGTCGGGTCCTCCCGTACCTGGGCGACGGCCGCCGACAGGAGTTCGGCGACCGCCTGGTGCCCGTTCGCGGCCGCGGTGAACTCGATGATGTTCGACCGGGCCATGCCCTCGAACCAGTCGAGCCCTTCCGCCGCGCGCGGCGCCAGCGGGACCAGGGCCGCCACCCGGGTCGTGCGCTCGGGCAGGAGCGCGGCGCAGGCCAGCGCGTGCGGTGCGCCGCCCGAGCGCCCGGCGACCGCGAACCGGTCGATGCCGAGGGCGTCGGCGATCGTGGACACGTCCTTGGCCACGTCGGCCACGGACCGGCCGAACTTCCGGTCCGACCCGCCGTATCCCGGCCGGTCGTAGCTGATCAGCCGGATCCCCAGGCGGTAGAGGACGGACGCCCGTGGAACCGGCCCGAGCCTGCTGCCGGGGGTGCCGTGCAGCAGGAAGACCGGGTTGCCGCCCGGCCGGCCCTTCTCGTCGACCGCGAGATTCCTTCCGTCCGGCGTCCGTACCGTAGCCGTCAACGCGTGCCTCCCCGTGAGCGTTCGCCTCGGAAAGTGATTCCCCGTTAGGTAGCGTTCTTCTCATAACGGGATGTTGCGGAAGTATCGCGCTTGTCCGCATGGTGGTCCGATGCCGGTAGGCTCCCCTGACGTGCGCCGATTCACTGAGGGTTTCTACGGCTACGCGTTCGCGCTGATCGTCTGCCTGGCCGCCGGCTCGTTGATCCTCTTTTTCATGCCGAACGGCAAGAGCGAGCACATTCCCCGCATCGACTTCTCGATCGACAAGGTCAACGCCGCGCGCGCCGCGTCGTACACGATCGAGGTGCCGGGTCAGGTGCTTCCGAACTGGGTCCCGACCAGCTCCCAGCTCACCGACAAGGCCGGTGTCGTCACGTGGCGGCTGGGCTTCGCCACCGACAAGCGGATGCACGCCATGGTGGCGCAGAGCAACGAGACGCCGCTCGCCGACTTCGCCAACCGGATGGCCAACTCCGACAAGGCCACGGGCACCCGCCAGATCAACGGCACGGCCTGGGAGGAACGCTTCCGCCAGGACAAGAACCAGCGCTCGCTGATCCGGATCCTCCCGGATCGCACGATCGTGGTGACCGGGTCCGCCGACTGGGACGAACTGACCGCGCTCGCCGCCTCTCTGGTGGTCCAGCCCAAGCCCGCCACCTGATCCGCGCCGCCTGACACGGCGTCGCCAGCCGCAGTGCCGCCGGACGCCTGATCCGGAGCTGCCGGGATTCCAAGCTGCCGGGATTTCGAACTGCCGGATCGAGTGCCGTCCGACTCAGAGCGGCTGATCCTGAGCCGCGTGAGAGCACGGCCGCTCCCGGCTCAGAACGGCGTCTCCTCCTGGGGCTCCTGGCGCTCCGCCATGGCCGCCGCGAGCTTGACCCGAGCGCCCTGAAGCCACTCCTCGCAGATCGCGGCCAGCTTCTCGCCCCGCTCCCACAGCTCGATGGACTGCTCAAGGGTGAGCCCGCCGGTCTCCAGCCGCCGAACCACCTCGGTCAGCTCCTCGCGGGCCCGCTCGTAGGAGGGGGGCTTCTCCTCGGGGGACGCCTTCTCTGGGGATGTCTTCTCGTCGGCCACGCACCAACCTTAGAGTCCGAGTACGACAGGTGGAGATAATCCGCGCCATGACCGTTCGCGCCGCCGTCGCCGGGGGAGCGCTCGACGCCGGCATCACCCGCGTGGACCCGTACGCCGCCTCGGACGGCGTTCGGTGCGGTGAGCCGGTCAGGTACCGCCGGGTGGGCGGGAACGGAGCCCGTGGGCTCAGAAGCCTGTGGAGACCCGGTAAGACCACCGCTTGCGGGTGGCACAGGCCGGTGAAGCGAAGCCGCAGAGATGCCGCATGACACGGCACGGGCTGAATCCCCAGCCTTCAGGCAGTCCTTCAGGCTGGGGAGCGCGTCAACCCTGTCTCACGTGGACGTCGCCGTCACCGTGACCCGGTCGTCGGGGAAACGGACGGTCAGTTCGTCGCCCGGCTTGACCTCGCCCGCGAGCCGTACGACCTCGCCTGTGGGGCGCTGGACGATCGCGTAGCCGCGCTCCAGCGTCGCCGCCGGGGACAGCGCGACGAGGCGGGCGCGCAGGTGTTCCAGCGAGTCCGCGGAGCGATCCAGCGAGGAACCCAGGCAGCGACGGGCCCGCTCGCGCAGCGCGTCCACCTGCTCGGCACGGCGGTCGAGCTCGCGTACCGGATCGGCGAGTGAGGGCCGCGACTGGACCGACCTGAGCCAGGAGAGCTCCCGATCGAGCCAGCCGCCCAGCACGCGGCGACCGCGATCCCTGAGCTGGCGCACCAGCGTGAGCTGCTCGCCGACGTCGGGCACGACCTTCTTGGCCGCGTCCGTCGGGGTCGAGGCGCGCACGTCCGCCACGAGGTCGATCAGCGGGCTGTCCTGCTCGTGCCCGATCGCGCTGACCACGGGCGTACGGCACGCCGCCACCGCGCGCACCAGTGACTCGTCCGAGAACGGCAGCAGGTCCTCCAGCGAGCCCCCGCCCCGCGTGACGATGATCACATCGACCTCGCGGTCCGCGTCCAGCCTGCGCAGCGCCTCGGTGACCTCGCCCACGGCGTACGGCCCCTGCACGGCGACCGCCTCCACCTTGAACCTCACGGCGGGCCAGCGGCGGCGAGCGTTCTCGATCACGTCACGCTCGGCGGCCGAGTCCCTGCCGCAGACGAGGCCGATAGTGGAGGGGAGGAAGGGCAGCCTCCGCTTGCGGTCGGCGTTCGTCAGGCCCTCGGAGATGATGAGCCGACGCAGCCGTTCCAGCCGGGCCAGCAGCTCTCCGACGCCGACCGGCCGGATCTCGGTCGCGGTGAAGGCGAAGGACCCCTTGTTCACCCAGAAGTCGGGCTTGACGTGCATGACGACCCGGGCACCGTCGACCGGCCTGGGCAGGCTCGCCTCGTACACGCCCCGGGAGCAGGTGACCCGGGCCGAGACGTTGGCCACCGGGTCGCGCAGGGTAAGGAAGATCGTTCCGCCCCGGGCGGTCAGCTCGGTGATCTGCCCCTCGACCCAGACGGTGCCCAGCCTCCCGATCCACTGGGCGACCATCTGGAGCACCGAACGGATCGGAAGTGGCGCCTCAGGAGAGGTCTTCGCGCTCAAATCAGGACTCGGCTTCGATCTTGGCCAGGCGGGTCTCGTACATGCGGACCACGTCTTCCCGGTCCTCCGTCGCCTTCTCGTAGGCGATCAGGTCGCGAATCTGGTCGGCCGACTTGCCGCGCATGCGGGCACGCAGCGAAGCCAGAGTCAGCCCCGCGTAGCCGGGGTACGGCTCGGCGAGGGCGGCCTCCTCGACCTCGGGCGCCGCCTTCTTCTTGGCGCGCGCCTTCGGGGCCACGGTGGGCTCGGCCTCCGCCGCGGCCTCGGCGGCCTTCTTCGTGCGCGGCTTCGCGGTCTTGGGCTTCTCCGCGGCCGGCTTCTCCGCGGCCGGCTTCTTGGGAGCGGGCTTCTGCGCGGCCGGCTTCGCAGGGGCGGGCTTCTCGGCTTCGGGCTTGGCGGCGGGCTGCTCCACGGCGGCCTTCTCGGCCTCCGGCTTGACCTCCTCCTGCGCGGCGGGCTTCTTGGGAGCGGGCTTCTCCGCGGCCGGCTTCTCCGCGGCCGGCTTCTCCGGGGCGGCGACCTGGGGCTCCGGCTGTTCCGCGGCGGAGGGCGCGGGCTTCTCGACGGGCTTCTCGACCGCGGGGGCCTCCCACTCGGCCTTCTTGTCCGGGGAGAGGATCACCGGCTCCTCGGCGGCCTTGGAACCGTTGGGCTCGTGCTCCTCCTTGGCCGACGGGCGCGGGGCGAAGATGACGGGCTGGCGACGGGCCGGCCGCTCCTCCTCCGCCGCCGGTTCCGCCACGGTCGGCGCCGGCGCGGGGGCCTCCTCGCTCTCCGGCGTGGTGATGCGCTTGATCGTGGAACGGACCTGGTCGCCGATCAGCAGAGCCTGTCCCACCCCGCTGAGGGTGGTCTGCAGCGCGTTCACCGGCAGGTCCTTGGCCTTGTCCTTCAGCTCGTCGCCTCTCTTGAAGAGGCTACGGAGAGGCTTGGTGAGTGCTCGGAAGAGGGACATCGCTGCTCCAGAGGAGTCGTGTTCGGATGTTGCGAGAGAGGTCAAGAGGCGGCTGACGCTCCACATAGCATAGGAACATGGAGCCATATACCCCCGCGACCCGTCGTGTCCTGGTTGCCAAGCCGCGCGGCTATTGCGCGGGAGTGGACCGAGCTGTCGAGGCCGTGGAGAAGGCGCTCGACCAGTACGGCGCACCCATCTACGTCCGCAAACAGATCGTCCACAACACCCACGTGGTCCGGACGCTGGAGGCGCGTGGCGCGATCTTCGTCGACGAGACGGAGGAGGTGCCCGAGGGGGCGATCGTAGTGTTCTCCGCCCACGGCGTGGCGCCCAGCGTGCACGACGAGGCCGCCGAGCGGAGGCTCCGTACCATCGACGCCACCTGCCCGCTGGTCACCAAGGTGCACAACGAGGCCAAGCGCTTCGCGGCGAAGGACTACGACATCCTGCTCATCGGCCATGAGGGCCACGAGGAGGTCGAGGGCACGGCGGGCGAGGCTCCCGAGCACATCCAGCTGGTCGACGGCCTCGACGGCGTCGGCGGGGTCGCGGTGCGTGATCCCGACCGTGTCGTCTGGCTCTCCCAGACGACGCTCTCGGTCGACGAGACCAACGAGACCGTCGCCCGGCTGCGCGAGCGCTTCCCGAACCTGATCGACCCGCCGAGCGACGACATCTGCTACGCCACGTCGAACCGGCAGACGGCGGTCAAGCAGATCGCGGCCGAGTCCCAGCTCGTCATCGTGGTGGGCTCCGAGAACTCCTCCAACTCCAAGCGCCTGGTCGAGGTGGCAAAGGACTACGGCGCCGCCGCGTCCTACCTCGTGGACGACGCCTCCTTCATCCAGGACGAATGGCTCGACGGCGTGACCACGGTCGGCGTCACGAGCGGCGCGTCTGTCCCCGAGGAACTGGTCGACGGTGTCCTGCGAAGGCTCGCCGAGCATGGCTTCACCGATGTCGAGGAGGTCGAGTCCGTGAAGGAGAGCATGCGGTTCGCCCTTCCCCACGAGCTCCGCCGGGACCTGCGCGCCTCGTCCTAGGTCCGTTCCAGGTACCCGGGCACGTCCCGGGTACGTCCGCGCTCACCGCGCGAGTGATCCACCGGCGGCCTCCCGGTTCCCGTCAGGCCGCCGGGAGGAAGAGCCGCGCCGGCGTGTTCCGCAGCTCCGCACGCCGGTGACCGGCCTGGACGCCACGACGCCAAGCCCGCAAACGGCCGAGCCACACGTCGGCCGAGCTCATGACGTCGAGCTCATGACGTCGAGCTCATGACGTCGAGCTCATGACGTCGAGCTCATGACGGCCGAGCGGAGGGCAGGGTTCTGGTCAGCCGGTCACCAGGAGACCGTAAACCTCGAGAAGCCACACCAGCGCCCACAGGAGAACGGCGGCTGAGCGGTGCGCTCCTCGACACGTTCCCTCGGTCTGAAAGTCCGTCAGCACCACGTCGTCCTCCCGGAAGACGGCCCGGAAGCCATCGTCCCTCCCGGCACTAGCGAACGTCATCGGCCCGCGACGACCCACCCTCGGTACGCGTACGGCCCGGCTCACCGGCCGCGGGTGCCGTCGGGGTTCCGGGAGGCGCCTGCCGCTGTGCGGAGGGCATCGGCGCCGCGCCGACCGGAGCATCGGCCACCGTGCCGACCGGAGAATCGGCCACCGCGGCGGCCGTCACAGCCATCGGAGCATCGGTCGGAACGCCGGTCGTCGCGTCAGGCGCCTCGGAGGGCGTCTCGGAGGGCGTCTCGGAGGGCGCCGTGGCGTCGTTCCGCATCGCCGCGGTCTCGTTCTTGAAGATCCGCAGTGACTTGCCCAGCGCGCGGGCGGTGTCCGGCAATTTCTTGGAACCGAACAGCAGGATCACCACGAGCCCCAGGATCAGCAGATGCCCGGGCTCCAGGCCATTGCGCAGAAACATCGCGCCCCCATCCGTTCTGTCTTCGCCGGGACACGAGATCCGGTGATCCGTACCCGCGCGCCAAGTTTGCTAGATTGCGCAACTATACAATCGACGACTGCTCTGTGGTCGTTCTCCCCGCAGGAGCGATAGGTATGAGGGCACCCACCACGGACAGTCGGCGATCACCGGCCGAACGGCGGCGTGGGGGTGCCCGGAAGCCGTCGCGCGGCCGGCGCATCCTGCTGATCACCCTCGTCACGGTGGCGTCGCTCCTCGCCGTGCTCGTCGTGGGAGCCGGATGGATCTACTCGCGGCTCGACGCGGGCATCAACACCTTCGACGAGAAGGGGATCGACCGTCAGCGGCCCGCCGCGACCTTCGCCGGCCAGAACATCCTGGTCATCGGGTCGGACTCGCGGTCAGGAAAGAACAGCAGGCTGGGCGGCGGCAAAGGTGACGTGGGCCGTTCCGACACCGCGTTCCTGCTGCACGTCTACGCCGACAGGAAGCACGCGGTCGCCGTGTCGATCCCACGCGACACCCTGGTGGACATTCCGCGGTGCCGCCTGCCCGACGGCACGTGGACCAGGCCGCAGAGCAACGTCATGTTCAACACGGCGTTCACCCTCGGGCTCACCGCGAAGGGCAATCCGGCCTGTACGCAGAACACGGTGGAGAAACTGACCGGCCTGCGCGTCGATCACACCGTCGTGGTCGACTTCCAGGGCTTCTCCGCGATGACCAGGGCGGTCGGGGGCGTGCGGGTCTGCCTGCCCAAGGACGTCTACGAGGGAGACCTCGACCCCAACCTGGGCTCGCGCGGCAGGCTGCTGTTCACCAAGGGACGCCAGACCGTGGCCGGCGTCAAGGCACTGAACTACGTGCGCATCCGGCACGGCATCGGCGACGGCTCCGACATCGGCCGCATCCAGAGGCAGCAGGCGTTCCTCTCCAGTCTGATCAGGAAGGTGAAGGCGCAGGGGCTCAACCCGGCCACCCTGCTTCCGCTCGTCGAGGCGGCCGCCGGGTCGATGACCTTCGACCCCGGTCTCGGGTCGGCCGACAAGCTGTTGTCGTTCGCGATGTCGATGAAGGACATCGACCTGCGCGACACCAAGTTCGTCACCCTGCCCTGGCGCTATCAGGGGGCACGGGTCGCGATCGTCCAATCCGAGGCCCACGCCCTGTGGGCGGCGCTCAGGGCGGACCGCACGATCGACGGTGTGGACGCCAGCGGCAAGGCGCGCCCCTCCGGCCTCCCGTCCCCCACACCCGCGGCGGCGGTCTCCGGCACGGGGATCAGCGTCACCGTCTACAACGGCACCACGGTCACCGGTCTCGCCGCCCGTGCGGCCGACAGGTTGACGACCGCCGGGTTCACGGTCACCCGCGTCGCGACCGCCGACTCCCAGAACCACGCCGCCACCCTGATCGAGTACGGCCCCGGCCAGGCGGAGCGCGCCAGGACCGTCGCGCGCATGTTCGCCGGCGCGACGTTCCGGCGGGTGACCGATCCCGGGGTCGCCGTCATCCTGGGCCGGTCGTACGTGAGGACGCCCGACCCCGGTGCCGCCACGCCCGTCGCGCTGCCGACGAGCGTCGCGGGCAGGGCCCGCTCCGCCGCGGACGATGCCTGCTCCAACCTCTCGTACGGCTGAGCGAACGCGGGGCCACCCGATTACGGCGGGAATCGTGGCGAGACGTGGGCCGGAGCACTACGGCCGATCCGCGTGGCGACGCTCGAAGAACGCCGTGGCGGCACGGAGTACGACGCCGTAGAGCAGCACGACGATCGCGACCAGCAGGTAGTACGCGAACGGGAGGGTCGTCATGCCCAGAAGCGGCGCGAGCGGCGAGAGCGGCAGCAGTACGCCCACGATCGCGAGGAAGCAGACGGCGATCCCGAGCGGGAGGGGAACGTGGCGCCGCCCGCGCAGCACCAGTATCGCCACCCCCTGCGTGAGCAGGTTCTCGACGAACCACCCGGAGTGGAAGGCACTCTGGCCGGTCACCTGGGCGGACCAGGGCACGGCCGACGCCAGCACCGCGAAGGTGGCCAGGTCGGCGAGCGCGTTGAGCGGGCCGAAGGCGGCGATGAAACGCGTGAGGTCGCGTGGCCGCAGCCGTGAGGGACGCCGCAGCACGGCGGGATCCGGCCGATCGAAGGCGAACGCGAGCTGGGCGGCGTCGAAGCACAGGTTCTGCACCAGGACCTGGGCCGGCAGCATCGGCAGGAACGGCAGGAGCAGTCCGGCCCCGAGCATCGCGATGACGTTGCCGAGGTTGGAGGAGAGCACGATCCGCAGATAGGTGACGATGTTGCCGGTGCTGCGGCGACCGGCCATGATCGCGTGATCGATGGCGGTGAGGTCCTTCGACGCCAGAACCACGTCGGCCGTCTGCCGCGTCACGTCCACGGCGTCACTCGGGCAGATCCCGACATCGGCGGCCCGCAGCGCGGGAAGGTCGTTGACGCCGTCGCCGAGAAATCCGGTCGTGTGCCCGGCCGCGCGCAGCGCCCGGACGATGCGCGCCTTGTGCTCGGAGGTGCATCGTGCGACGACCGTGCTCCGCATGGCGAGCTCGGCCACGGCCGCGTCGGTGAGGCCGTCGATCTGGTCGGCGACGACGACCGTGCCCGGATCGAGGCCGAGATCGCGGCAGGCGCGGGCGGCGGTGCCCGGATGATCGCCGGTGAGGACCTTCACCGCGACACCGCGGCCGGCGAGGACGGCCAGCGCGTCCTCGGCATGCGGTGTGAGCGTGTCGCGGAGCCCGACGAAGCCGAGAAAGGTGAGATCGTGCTCGTCGCCGGGGCCGTACGAACCGGGGCGCGCGGGGCGATCCGCGAGCCCGACGGCGAGCAGCCGAAGGCCCTCCGCGGCCTTCTCCTCGGCGAAACGGCGCATGCGGCCCCGGGCGGCGGCGTCGAGTTCCACCTCCGTGGCGCCGGCCCGCACCAGGGTGCAGCGATCCAGCACGTCCTCGGCGGCGCCCTTGACCACCAGAGTGTGCACCGCCGTGCGGTCCGGGCTCTGGACGACCGCGCAGGAACTGCGGCGCACGGGGTCGAAGGGCAGCGCGGCAACGCCGTCGGACGCGGGCAGGGTGCCCCCGAGCCGCTCGGCGGCGTCGAGGATGGCCTCGTCGAGGGCGTCCGGGTTGGGGAGATCGGCGAGCTGGAGCGTCCACAGGCTGTTGACGGCCGCCCAGCGGAGGACATCCGGATCGTGCCGGCCGTCCGGGCCGAGGGAGCAGTCGAGGACGGGCAGATCCTGGGTGAGAGTGCCGGTCTTGTCGGTGAAGAGCACGTCCACCGCGCCGAGATCGTGCAGTGCGGGCAGCCGCTTCACGATCACCCCGTGGCTTCGCGCGAGGACGGCCGAGCCCCGGGCCAGCGCCGTGGTGACGATCACGGGCAGCATCTCGGGTGTCAGCCCGACGGCCACCGCGATGGCGAACGGCAGCGCCTCCAGCCCGCGCCCCCGCAACGCGGCGTTCGTCAGGAGCACGACCGGCGGGATCAGCAGCATGAACCGGATGAGCAACCAGGAGATCCCGTTCACCGAGCGGTCGAACGAGGACGGCCCGCGATCTCGCATGCCTCCCCGATGCGCACCGGCGAACCGGGTACCCGTGCCGGTCGCCACGACGACCGCGAAGCCGCTGCCGGACGCCACGCTGCTGCCGTGGAAGCACAGATAGGGCCGGTCGAACAGGTCCGTCTCCGCGTCGGCGGGCACGTCGACCGCGTGCTTGGCGACGGGATGGGACTCACCGGTGAGCGCCGCCTGATGAACGGTGAGACCGCTCGATCGCAGCAGCCGCACGTCCGCGGGGACCAGATCACCCGGACCCAGACCGATCACGTCGCCGGGTACGAGATGGTCGACGGGGATCTCCCGCGACACCGGCGCCGCGGTCTCGTCCGCCCGGCGCCGCACCGTCGCGGTGGTGGCGACCAGCTCACGGAGCGCGGCCATGGACCGGTCGGCGCGGTACTCCCCGCCGGAGCGCAGCACGCAGCTGACGACCACGAGTACCAGCACCACGCAGGCGGTACCCCACGACGCGATGGCCGCGGACACCAGCCCGAGGCACAGCAGCACCATGGCGAACGGATCGCGCAGGCTGCGCGCGAGACGCCGCAGCCAGGAGGCCGGGCTCCGCGGCGCCACCGCGTTCTCGCCGTACCGCAGCAGGCGGTCCTCGGCGTGCGCCTCCAGCAGACCGCGCGGTCCGCTTCGCATCAGCCGCAGCACCTCCAGCGAGGTGAGCCCGGCCACGTCGGCGATGGAGACGTGGTCCGGCGGCCCGCCGTCAGCCTCGGGACCGCCGCGCCGGCCGGCGTCGGGCAGGGACTCAGGCGCCCAGACCACGGACGTGCCTCGACGCCTCCCCGCGGTCGGCCAGCCGCCCGACCAGCCACCGGACCATGGTCACAACGTCCTGATCGTGGATCAGGTAGACGACCCGGCGCCCCTCGCGCCGCGACCGCACCAGCCCCGCCAGCTTCAACTTGGTCAGATGCTGGCTCACCGCGGGCAGCGCGCCGCCCACACGCTCGGCGAGCCCGCTCACATCGCTTTCGCCCTGGGACAAGGCCCAGACGATCTGCAGGCGCGCGGGCGAGGCCAGCAGCCCGAAGGCCGCGGCGGCCTCGGTCAGCAGGTCAACGGACGGGCCTTCGAAGTCGCCGCCGCTCGTCGCCACTGTCGCTCTCCCGTTCACCGAGCACCGCCTGGAACCTGTGCGGAATGGGGCCCTTCCGTATCCGCTGAGGCTCTCACGCTCCGGCGTCGCGGTGCCGTCGGAAAGGCGCATTCCGCGTGCTCACCGTAGCCTCGCGCCCGACCACTGACGACCACGTACGACAGCTGACGGCCCGCGTGCGGCCTCTGAGGGTCAGTCGCGGGCCTCGCCGTACACGCGGGGCTCGAAATAGCCCTCGGGCTCAGGATCGAAAGTGGTGTCGCCGCGCCGGGGGCGGGGCACCTCCGCGCGGGTGGCCAGGTTCTCCCGCAGGTCGCGCATGTTCTGCGGGAGGCCGCGCCACCAGGCGATCCCGAGCACGACCGCCGATCCGCCGAACAGCCACGGCGCGGCGGACGACAGCGAGGTGAACAGCCCCAGCCCCAGCGCCTGGAGCATCGAGGCGGCCTTCAGCGACCGGACGAACTCGACGAACACCGCCGTCGCGAAGAAGACCAGCGGCGGCGTGACGACGAGGGGGAGCAGGTCACGCGGCTGGACCAGCAGGACGGCCGCGACACAGCCCACGACGAACGCCGGTCCGGGCTTGACGATCTGGCCGAGCAACGTGACGACGAGGAGCAGGGTGATGGCTCCCCGGGCCGTCAACCTGAGCTTTGTCTGATCGGTGCCTCTCATCGTGTCCCCCTTTACGACGAGTCTCGCGCCAACTTACCGTTCTGGCCAGGAACAGGAGAGGCGCTTACGCGCTCTTCGTCCCCCAATTCCGGAACGGCGGGCAGGCGGGGCGGTTCCTCGACCATGGCCGGGCTCTCCAGCGCGGTGTCCGTGAGGCCGAGGTCGCTCATCTTCCTTGCGCTCACCAGCACGCGGCTCTCCAGCGAGCCGACCGTCCTGTTGTACGCGGTGACGGTCCGGGACAGCGCCCGTCCGAGGCCGTCGATGTGCCGGCTCAGCCCGCCGAGCCGGTCGTGGAGCTCCTTGCCCAGGTCGAAGACGGCCCGCGCGTTCTCGCTGAGCGCCGCCTGCTGCCAGGCGTACTGGGCGGTGCGCAACATCGTGATCAGCGTGGTCGGCGTGGCGATGTGCACCCGCCTGTTCATGGCGTACTCCAGCAGGCCGGGGTCCCGTTCGAGTGCCGGGGCGAGGAACGCCTCCCCGGGGATGAACAGGACCATGAACTCCGGCGCGGGGCTGAACGCCTGCCAGTAGGCCTTGGCGGCCAGCCGGTCCACGTGGTCGCGCAGGTGACGCGCGTGCGCGTCGAGCCGCGCCGAGGCCAGATCCGGGTCGCCCGCCTCCGCCGCCTCCAGGTACGCGGCCAGCGACACCTTCGAGTCCACGATGATGTTCTTGCCTCCGCTGAGCCGTACGACCATGTCGGGGCGGACGAGACCGTCGGGGGTGGCCGCGCTGACCTGCTCGTCGAAGTCGCAGAAGCGTGCCATGCCGGCGATCTCGGCGACCCTGCGGAGCTGCAGCTCGCCCCAGCGGCCCCGTGCCTCGGGCCGCTGGAGTGCCCGGACCAGTGCGGTCGTCTGGCTCCTGAGCTGCTCGGAGCTCTGCCGTACGAACTCCATCTGCTTGCCCAGCTCGGCGCGGGCGGCGCGGGCGCCGAGCTCGCTCTCGCGCAGCTGGTTCTCGACCTTCGCGAGCGTGTCCCTGAGCGGCCCGACCAGGTTCTCGACGGCCTGTCTGCGCTGGTCGAGGTCGCCCGTGGCCTCGGCCCTGGTGGTGTTCAGCCGGTTCTCCGCGAGTTCGAGGAAGCGCAGGTTGTTGAGATCGAGGGCGCGGGCGCTGATGGCCTGGAACCGTTCCGCGAGCTGCCCCTCGACGTAGGCGATCTTGTCCTCGGCCGCCCTTCTTCTCGCCTCCGCTTCGGAGATTCTGGCCCGTGCCAGCAGGAACCCGATCAGGAGCCCTACGGCGATACCTACGGCAAGCTGCAGGAGGAGAGCCACGACATCCACGGTTCGGGATGATCCCAGGCAATCCGGCTCGGGAGGGGGAGGCGCGCGGGTGTCCTCCCGCCTGCCATGCCGGTCCGGCGGTGCGGGATCCCCGTGACCCGGCCCTCGGCGTAGGGAGCCCCGGCATCGCGTTCGGCTTGTGCGAACAGCGCTCATCACCCAGAGTCGTGTTGTGACTACGTACGGCTTGCGCCCCCAGATAGCCGGGATAACGGCCGGGGTTGTGATCGCGCTCGTCGTGGGGCTGGGCGCCGTCGTCGCTTCCGGCCGGGAGGCCGCATCGCCCGCCCCGGCGCCGCTGGCCTGGGCCGACGGCGCGTGCGTGCGGCGGACCGGCACCGCGGTCGGGCTCGTGCTCTGCGACCAGGCCACAGGCCGGGTGAGCCGGATCACCGCACGTCCGCCTCACTGCCCGTCCGACACCGACGAGTTCGTCTCCCTCGGCTCCGGCCGTACCGCCTGCGTCCGCAATGTGGGAGGCCGTCACCCCGGGGACGCGGGGAACGGCGGCGGCGTGCTGCGCGCGGGTGACTGCGTCGCGATGCGCGGCGGGGAGCGGCCGTGCGCCGAAGGCGACTGGTACGGCCGGGTCACAGGAGTCACCGAGACGGCCAGGCAGTGCCCGCTGGGGACGATCGAGGCCCTTCCTCTCAAGGGAGGGCAGATGGCCTGCCTCGGCAAGGACGGCCGGGTCGTCGCGGCGGGGGACTGCGTCGAGCGTCCGGCCCTCCCGACCTCGGTCCGACTGCTGGTGAAGGTCGCGTGCGGGTCCGATCGGGCGTGGGCGAGGGTCACCGGCCGGGTCGAGTCCCCGACCCGGTGCGCGGAGGGCTCCGACCACTACCTCCGGTCCCTGCGCGGAACCGAGGTGATCTGCCTGTCTGGTGTCGGAGCAACCCGTGGCGGCCCGTAAACTCGGCCTACGTGAGCCTGAGCATCGGCATCGTCGGCCTGCCCAACGTCGGCAAGTCCACCCTCTTCAACGCGCTGACCAAGAGCGGCAACGCACTGGCGGCGAACTACCCCTTCGCCACGATCGAGCCCAACGTGGGCATCGTCGGCGTGCCCGACCCGCGTCTCGCCAAGCTGGCCGAGATCTACGGCTCGGCGCGCATCCTGCCGGCGAAGGTCGAGTTCGTCGACATCGCCGGACTCGTCAAGGGGGCGTCCGAGGGTCAGGGCCGGGGTAACCAGTTCCTCGCCAACATCCGCGAGACCGACGCGATCTGCCAGGTGATCCGGGTGTTCTCCGACCCCGACGTCACGCACGTCGACGGCGACGTCGCGCCCGAGCGCGACATCGAGACGATCAACACCGAGCTGATCCTCGCCGACCTGCAGACCATCGAGAAGGCGCTGCCCCGCCTCCAGAAGGAGGCCAGGACCAACAAGGACCGCAAGGCCCAGCTGGACGCCGCCGAGGCCGCGGCCAAGCTGCTCGACTCAGGGACCACCCTGTACGCCGGGGCCAAGGCGGCGGGCATCGACCCCGCCGACCTGCGTGAGCTGCACCTCCTCACCGCCAAGCCGTTCCTTTACGTCTTCAACCTCGACGCGGACGAGCTGGTGGACGAGGACCTGCGGGCGCGGCTGTCCGCGATCGTCGCGCCCGCCGAGGCCGTGTTCCTGGACGCCAAGATCGAGTCCGAGCTGGTCGAGCTGCCGGACGAGGAGGCCCTGGAGCTGCTGCAGTCCGTGGGCCAGGAGGAGTCCGGCCTGTCCCAGCTCGCCCGGGTCGGTTTCGAGACGCTCGGGCTGCAGACGTACCTCACGGCCGGGCCCAAGGAGACCCGCGCCTGGACGATCCGCAAGGGCGCCACCGCCCCCGAGGCCGCCGGTGTGATCCACACCGACTTCCAGCGCGGCTTCATCAAGGCCGAGGTCATCTCGTTCGACGAGCTGGTCGAGGCCGGGTCGATGACCGCGGCGCGCGCCGCCGGCAAGGCCAGGATCGAGGGCAAGGAGTACGTCATGCGTGACGGCGACGTCGTGGAGTTCCGCTTCAACGTCTGATCGCCGCCCCGTTACGTCTCTGAGCTGCGAGGACAGCAATACCTGGCGGTTAGGTAATCGATGGTGCCGCTGGCCAGGCGTAACGTGCCTTTCCGGCAGAACGGATAGGCATGGGGCGTGGGGCCGGGATGAGACCCGGTTTGCTCGGTCGCGGCGATGCTTGCACCATGGGCGTGGCTTTCCTGGAACAATTGGCCCGACCGCTAGGGTGAAAACTTCAATGCGGATAACCGGATCGAGAGTAAGACGACACCGCGCCAGCCGGGGGGATCGGCGCGAGCGGAGGCGTGATGGCTCGCAGGTCAACCGTCCAGCCGGATCCTCGGATCGCTGGCGACCCCGAGTCGTACCCTCCGCAGGGCCCTGAACGGGTGTCGGTCTCGAGCGGGAGTGCCCGCAGACGCGGGGGTTGGAGCGGTGGCGGGGGCCGCTGGCTCGTCTGGACCGGCCGCGCGATCCTGTGGGCGTTGATCATCGTCATCGTCGTCAACGGGGTGCGGGCGCCGTTCGAACGGTTCACCCAGGAGAGCACCTCGACCGGGGCGACACCCGAGCCGAGCGATTCCGGTTTTCCGGTGACACAGGCCGCGGCATTTGCCAATCAGTTCGCGGCGGTCTATCTGAATTTCGACGCGTCTAATCCGCAACAAAGAGCGGAACGATTGAAGGCGTTTCTGCCCGAGGGCGCCCAGGAGCAGTTCGGCTGGAATGGATACGGCCGGATGTCCGCCGGTGCCTTCCAGTTCGCGGGCATCAACGTGCGCGACGCGGGCAACGCCGTCGTCACCGTGACATACCAGGCGGGCAGCAAGCGCGGCCTGCTTTCCGTGCCGGTCTATTTCGACGGGTCCAGGTTCGTCGTGTCCGCGCAGCCGGGACTGCTGCCCGCACCCGACCCGGCGGGGCTGCCGCAGCTGGCCGAGCCCGACCGCGACTCCGCGACCGAGGCGGAGCTGCGCCCCCAGCTGGAGGGCTTCTTCAAGGCGTACGCGGCGGGGGACCAGGTCGACCTGCAGCGGTACGTCGCGAACGGCGTGACCATCGAGGGCTTCGACGGAGCGCTGACGCTCGCCCAGCTCAAGGACGTCGTGGTCCCGGCGGGCGCGGAGAGCACCAGGGAGGTCACCGCGGTCGTCGTGTGGGCCGTGTCGTCGGGCGGGGCCGCCGCCACCCCGCGTACGGACGATCCGGCGTCGCAGCCGGCCGGGCTGGAGCAGGCCTACCGGCTCACCGTGGAGAAGCAGGGCGGCAAATGGTTCGTCGAGGCAGTCCAGGGCGCGAGCCGCCCCGTGGGGTAGCGCATGACCGGACACGACGCCGCTGATCCATACCCCGGGAGGGCGTGAATTGATTCTGAAAACCATTGTGGAGATCGCGTTCGATCCATCGACTCCACCTGCCACGGGGATCAACACCGAGGGGCTGGCGGACTTCCTGCGCAAGTTCTTCGCCCCGCTCTTCTTGGTCGTGGTCTCCGTGGTCGCGCTCTTCTTCCTCTTCACTCGAGAGATCACCAGATTCATGCAGTTCATCATTCTGGCGATCGCGATCGGCGTGATCTTCTACGTGCCCAACATCATCGAGGTGACGGCGAAGGCGATCGCGGGGGCGCTCGGCATCAAGTGATCAGGCAGAGAGGAGGATCGGGTGGATCTGCCCACATATACCAATATTTGGCGAATTGAGAAGCGGCTCTACAAGCTGTACGACCTGAAGCTGCCGACACCGCTTCCCATCGTCTGGATCGGTGTGTTCGTGGGCGTCCTCGTCCCGTGGTGGACGTTCCTCTTCTTCGTCGGGCTTCCGTTCGACGCGCCCTGGCACGTGGTCTATCTGGTCCCTCCCGGGATCGTGACCTGGCTCTCGACCCGGCCCGTGATCGAGGGCAAGCGGCTCACCGAACTGCTCCAGTCGCAGGTGCGCTATCTGGCCGAGCCCCGTACCTGGTGCCGCATGGCGCCGGTCAGCGAGCCGGACGAGATCACCCTCACCGTGCGGGTCTGGCGATCCGCTCCCGCGGTGAAGGGCAAGGCCAGGAGCCGGCAGCGGCGTGCCGCCGCCTCCACCGTGCGGCCGGCGGTCGCCGCCGCGGCGAAGGGGGCCGTCGCGGTCCCCGCCGTCGCGGAACCCGTTGCCGTGCCCCCGCCCATGCCCCTGCCCGCCCCGGGTGCAACCTCCGCGACCGCCCAGGGCGCCGGGTCCGCGCCCGTGCTGGGGGTCGGGTCCGTGCCCGCCGCGGCCCGGGGGGGCACGACGGGCGCCGCCGCGCGGCCCGCCGCCGACCGCGCGCTTCCCAGAGGCGATCGGACGGTCGCCGGAGCCGCCGGAGCCGCCGGATACGGCGAGCCCGCCGTGCCGCCCATCGGCCCCGACGCGCTGCGCAAGCTGCGCAGGCTGGCCGCATCCGCCCAGGACGGTACGGGGGAGCGGGAGCGGGAGCGCCGCGTACGGGAGCAGCCCGTGCGGGAGCTGGGCCTGCCGGCCGCCGAGCCACGGACGCACGGCGCCGAGCGTGGCGCCGTTCCGGAGAGGGAGGCCTCCGAGGGCGCCTCACCCCGTCTCCCACAGAAGGTCTGGTCCTCGACGGCGACGCCCACCACGGACGGCCACACCACCGACGGTTCTGCTTCCGGTGCTCGGGCGAGTGACGGTCCCGCTTCCGGCGGTCCGGTGTCTGGCGGTTCGGCGTCCGCGCTCTCCGCGTCTGGCGGTTCCGCTCCTGACAACCCCGTCAGCGGTGGATCCGAGGCGGAACGGCCCGCGCATGAGGCCCCGCGGCACGCTCGCGCGGAGCCCGTTTGGGAAGAGCCGTGGGATGCCGCGCACGAGCCACCGAGACACGCCCGCCTGGAGGCCGTGGCCGGAGAAGCATGGGAGTCCGAGCACGAGCCGCGGACGCAGGCCGACGAGGAACCGGCGGTGCGGCCCGCGCCGGAACCGGTGACGCGGCTCGCCGAGCGGCGAGCGGAGCCCGCGCGGGAGCCGGTGCGGGAGCCGGTGGGGCAGGCGGCCGAGGAGACCGCGACAGCGCCTGCCGTCGAGCCGACGACGCGGGCGCGGGTGGAGATCGCGAGCAAGAGGGCGGCGCGGCCGGTGGGCGGCTCCGAGGCCCTTCGTGAGCCGGTCAGCGAGCCCGCCAGAGAATCCGCCAGCGAGCTCGTCAGCGAGACCGCCAGCGAGACCGCCAGCGAATCCGTCAGCGGACCCGTCAGGGAGCTCGCCAGCGAAGAATCCGCCGGCGAGCTCATCAGCGGGCCCGCCAGCGAACCCGTCAGGGAGCCTGCTCGCGAGCCGGTCCGCGAGTCTGTTCGTGCGCGGGTCGGCGAATCTCCCAAGGAGCACGTCAGGGAGCCGGCCCGCGAACCTGTTCGTGAGCAGGTCGGTGAGTCTGCCAAGGGGCACGTCAGGGAACCTGTCCGCGAGCCGGTCAGGGCACCGGCGGACGCCCCGCCGGTGCCTGTCTCGATCAGGGCGGTGGCGCCGGGCGACGAGCCCAAGGTACGCCGGGTCGAGTCGGTGGTCGGCAGGGACACCTCGGGCGGGTGGCGCAGGATCGCGCAGGTCGTCGTGGGCGGCGGCGGAGGCCGTACCGACGGGATGGAGATCGACGAGGCGCGGGCCCGCAGTGTGCTCACAGGAAGCAGGCGGATCCTGGTCCTCGGTTGCACCGGCGGCGCGGGACAGACGACGACGACGCTCATGCTGGGCCACACCTTCGCCAAATACCGCGACGACCGGGTGCTCGCCCTGGACGCGAGCACGGGAGCCCAGACGCTCACCACGAGGATCACGGCGGACTCGCCAGAGACGCTGAGCTCGTTGCTCGCGGGCTCCGGAGGGGTGAGCGGCTACCTCGGCATGCGGTCGTACACGACACGCTGCGACTCGGGGCTGGAAGTGGTCGGCGCGGACTCCGACGCCGGAGCGGCGCAGCGCCTCGAAGCCGGATGGCCGCGGATGCTCTCGGCGCTGGACCGCCACTACCGGCTGATCGTCGTGGACCCGGCGGCCGCGCTGGCCGCGCGGCTCCTGCCGTACGCCGACCAGCTCGTGCTGGTGGCCCCGGCCAGCGAGGACGCGCCGGACGCGGTGGCCATGACGTACGAGTGGCTGGACGGCCACGGCTGCTCCGAGCTGCGACGCAGGGCGGTCATGGTCGTGAACGGCGTGAGCAGGCGCAGCGCGTCCGACGTGGAGCAGGCCGAGGCGGTGGCCAGGGGACGCTGCCGGGCCATCGTTCGCATCCCCTGGGAGGACGAGCTGTCCCGTCAGGGACCGGTCGATCCGGCTCGCCTCCGGCCCGGGGGGCGTAGGGCGTACGTGGCGCTGGCGGGTGTGATCGCGAGCGGGCTGGCGGCGAACCAGCACAAGCAGGAGGTGGCCAGGTGAGGGAGCAGTGAGCGCCGAGCGAACCCGACGAGCGAGCGGAGTGGCCCGAGTGGGACGGGCCGCCCGCATGGTGATCGAGGAGTGGTGAGCGACCTATGAGCGCGGCGCGAACCCGACGAGCGAGCGGAGTGGCCCGAGTGGGACGGGCTGTCCGCATGGTGAGCGACCTGTGAGCAGAACGCGCAGCCGTCTCGCGGTGCGGTACTTCGACGATCGTGTCCTCCTCACCGACTCCTCGGCGTGGGCGTACTTCCGGCTTCCGACGGTGAGCTACGAGTTCGTCACGCCCGAAGAGCGCGAGGCGCTGGCGACGAACATCACGATCGCGCTCGCCGCGATCAGGATGCCCGACGCCGAGGTGCACCTGCGGGTCGCCCACCGGACCTACCCGGCGGCGGAGTGGGCCATGGCCCTGAACGCCACGTCCGACGAGGGGTCGGGCTGGCGCGACTACCTGGAGGAGATGTACCGGCACGTCTGGGCGAAGGACTTCTGGAGCAAGGAGATCTACCTCGGCGTACGGCTCGGCCGGCGCGGGGCCCAGCTCGGGACGGGGGCGCTGGCCCAGCTGTTCGGCTTCTATCTGCGCAGCGAGAAGGCGCTCGGGATGGAAGACGACCACGTGCCCGATCGGGAGATCGAGCGGTGGACCGAGCAGGCCGAGCGGCTCGGGCGCGCGCTCGCCTCCAGCTCGCTCTACGCCCGGCACGCCACCTCGACCGAGATCGCCTGGTTGTTCCAGCACGCGGTGTCCGGCGCGCTGGGCGACCCGCCTCCCTCGGCCACGCCGCGGCGCAGGTGGGGCAAGGGCGAGATCGAGTCCCTGGTCGAGGGCCAGATCCACAACGGCCGTTCCCTGCTGCGGATCGAGCAGCCGACGGGCGACTCGTTCACGGCGCATCTGTCGTTCGCCAGGTTCCCCGACCTGATGCCGTTCCCGGACGGCGAGCCGTGGCTGCACTTCGCCGACCAGATGCCGTTCCCGGTGGAGATCTCCAGCAGGATGCGGCTGATCCCTCCGGTGATGGCGAGCAAGGACGTGGCCAGGAAGCTGGCGCACGCCCGTGACATGGACATCCACATCCGTGAGGCGGGAGCGGAGGCGCCGCTCGCGCTGGCCGAGCAGATCGACGCGGCCCGGATGCTGGAACACGGCATCACCAAGGAACGGCTCCCCTTCGTGTACGGCTGGCACCGGCTGAGCGTGAGCGCCCCCACCGAGGAGATCTGCGTCCAGCGGGTCGAGGCGATCGTGGAGCACTACCGCGATCTCGGCATCGACGTGGTGAACTCCACCGGCGACCAGTTCTCGCTGTTCTGCGAGGCGCTGCCCGGCGAGAAGGTGCGGGTCAACGCGTACGCCCAGCGGCAGCCGCTCCGCACGATCGCGGGCGGGATGGCGACCGCCACCGTCGACCTGGGCGACCGGGTGGACGAGTCGGGCGCGGGCTGGCTCGGGCCGTACGTCGGGGAGACCTTGGGGCGGGCGCGCAGCATCGTCCACTTCGACCCGCTGGTCGCGGCGACGAGGAACCGCCCCACGGCCATCGCGATCACGGGGGAGCCGGGCGGTGGCAAGACCACCCTCGCGCTGCTGCTGATCTATCAGATGGCGCTGCGCGGCGTGACCGTCGCCGTCATCGACCCGAAGGGCGATGCCGAGTCGCTGGTGCGGCTGCTGGAGGACCGCGGCCGCCGGGCGCGGATCATCCCGCTCGGGTCGGCGGCGCCCGGTCTGCTCGACCCGTTCTCGTTCGGCGACGACATCGCGGCCAAGAAGACCATGGCGACGGAGACCCTCCGGCTGCTGCTGCCGCGGATGTCGGAGGAGCGGGAGTCGGCCATGATCCAGGCGGTGGCGGCGGTCTCCAACCAGCCGGACCCCTCGCTGGGCAAGGTCGTCGACCATCTGGAGCGGTCCGAGGACCCCGCCTCCAAGAACCTCGGGGCGGTGCTCCGCTCGATGTCCGAGATGCATCTGGCGCAGCTCTGCTTCGACCCCTCGGGCGGCGACCAGATCGACACCGAGGGATGGACGACGGTGTTCACCCTGGGCGGGCTGACCCTGCCCGACGTCGCGACCGCCCGTGACGACTACTCGTACGAACAGCGGCTCTCCGTGGCCCTGCTGTACCTGGTGTCCCAGTTCGCCCGGCGGCTGATGAACGGCCTGGACCGCCGTACACCCAAGGCGATCTTCCTGGACGAGGCGTGGGCGATCACCTCCACGCCCGAGGGGGCCAAGCTGGTGCCCGAGGTGTCGCGGATGGGCCGATCCCGCAACACGGCACTGGTCCTGGTCTCACAGAACGCCGGTGACCTGCTCAGCGAGCAGGTGACCAACTGTCTCTCTTCGGTGTTCGCGTTCCGCTCCACGGAGCGGGTGGAGGTCGAGCACGTGATGGAACTCCTCGGGGTCGACGCGTCGGAGGAGCACAAGGCGGTGCTGCGGTCCCTGGGCAACGGGGAGTGCGTCTTCCGGGATCTGGACGGGCGGGCCGGCCGGATAGGGGTGGACCTCATCTCGGAGGAGCTGCTCCGCTGGCTCGACACGAATCCCACCCACGACAAACCGAACGAGAAAAGGCATGATCTTCTTGGCGGGGGCGCCGACAAGTCAGGGGTCGCGCAGGAGGTGCGGTCTTGAGAATGCGCGTGAACGGTCGCGCTCGCTCTGGTACTCGGCGCAGGCTCGCCCTGCTTCTCGTGGTGTTCGCGGCGTTCCTGACGCTGCCCCTGGTGCTCTCCGGCACGGCCAGTGCCGCGGGCCCGTGTGATCTCTCCCCGGCCCTCGCTCCGGAGATCGTCGACGGCGGCGTGGACGGTCTCGTCAAGGCCCCGCCGCCGGACACCGGCGACACCGGCGCCGCGACCGGCGCCAGTGCCGGGGCGGGCGCGGAGCCGGCCGCCGCGGCCGAGCAGGCTCCGGCCACCAACTACGCCAGGTACGGCATGGCCGGCCAGTTCTGGCACACCTACGACCTGGGCTGCTCCGACGTGACCGCCGTGCTCGGAAACTCCTGGGCGAACGCGATCTTCTCCTGGGCCAAGGCGATCGACCGCCTGACGATCACGACCTACCAGGCGGCGGCGTCCGAGGGGCCGATCCAGCCCATCAAGGACGTGGTCGACGACATCGTCACCAATCTCGCCAATGCGATGTACTGGCCGTACCTGCGGCCGATCGTCATCCTCGGCGCGATCTGGCTCGCGTGGTACGGACTCATCCGCAAGCGGGCGACGACGACCACCGAGGGCGTCATCTGGATGGTCCTCGCGGTGACCGTGGCGATCTGGTTCTTCAGCCGTCCCGGGGACTTCACCGGACTCGGCAAGGTGGTGACCGACAAGACTGGGGAGATCGTCAACTCGGCGTTCTCCGGGTTGCCCGGCGCCGGGGGCGCGTCCTGCCTGCCCGCCAAGAACGCCGGTGACGCGGAGCCCAAGGCCGGAGGGTACGCCCAGCCGGGTACGCCGGGGGTGGACCAGAACGCCGACGCGCTCTGGTCCACGCTGGTGTGCAAGCCCTGGCTGATGGGCGAGTTCGGCACGGCGGACGCGAACGCGCCGATCGTGCAGACCATGGCACCCAAGCTGCTCGACTTCCAGGCGATCGACCGCGAGGAGCAGGCGGCCAGGCAGATGCCCGGCACCGACGCCCACCAGAAGCGCTTCGAGGAGGAGATCGCCAAGCCCCTGGAGAACACCTCGGTGTTCTTCCTCTTCCAGGGGAAGGACTGGACCAGCCGGCTGGGCATCGCGATCGGCGCGTTCATCGCGGCCATGGTCGCGGGCCTGCTCATCTTCCTGGTGGCGGTGTCCCTGCTGGCGCTCAAGGTGGGCTTCCTGCTGCTGTTGATCCTCGGGCCGGTCTTCCTGCTGATCGGCGTCCATCCCGGGTCGGGGCGGATCATCGCGATGCGGTGGGTGGAGATGGTCGTCGGCACGCTGCTCCGCCAGGCCGTACTGGCGCTGGTGCTCGGCGTGCTCGTGTACGGCTACTCGTTGATCATTTCGACGAACCTGCCGTGGAGCATGCAGATCCTGTTCATGGCGTTGCTGACGATCGCGGTGTTCTTCTACCGGCGGCCGTTCCAGCACCTGTTCGCCTCGATGGACGGTCACACCCTCACGACCCGGATGCTCGGCGACGCGGCCAGCGCGCCCACCCTCTCGCGTGCCGCGAACGCGCTGCCTCCGGTGGCGGCGAGCCGGGTGGGACGGTGGGGCCTGCGCAAGGCCGAGCCGGTCATCGGCGCCGCCGCGATGGCGGGCACCGCGGGCACCGCGGCGGCGGTCGCCGCCTCCTCGGTGGCGCAGGGCAAGGTACGCGGCGAGGAAGGGGCGGCCACGGCGGTTCCCTCCGGGGTCAGGGCCGGGGGGCAGCCGGTGCCGCTGGAGACCGACGCGCAGGGGCCGGGGCGGCGCAAGGCGACCACGGTCCCGCGCCAGGGATCGGCACCGCCGCTCAACCTTTCCGGTGTCCGACCGGCGACGCCTGTGCGCATGTCGTCGGGTTCGAGCTCCGGCTCGGGTTCCGGCTCGGGGTCGGGGTCGGGCGGCGGCTGGTTCAGCGGCCGTTCCGGCGGCTGGGCCTCGCGGCCGTCGAGCGGCTCTGGCGGGTCGGGCGGGTCCGGTGGGTCGGGTGGCCGCAGGTCGGCCAGGACGGGCTCGTCCGGCGGGTCGGCCCCCAGAGGCGGTTCCGGCGGGTCGCGCGGCTCCGGCGGTTCGGGCGGTTCGAGTGGGTCGAGTTCCCGAGGCGGCTCCGGCGGCCGGTCGTCGGGAGGGGGCCTGTTCGGCGGGTCGAGCGGATCACGGTCCTCCGACGCGCCCCCGCTGTGGTTGTCGAGCCGAGGCGACAGCGGGCGCAGCCCCGATGACGCGCCCGGTCCCTTCTGGGCGAAACCCTCCAACCCCGACAAGGAATGACCATGAAGGGTAGGGACGGCCGGCGGGGGCTCGCCTTCGCCGGGATCGTGGTCGTCCTCGCCGTCGTCGGCGTCTATCTCACGTCCGCGGGCCCGTCGGGCGGCGACGCGTCCGGCCAGGATCCGGGCGGGCCGACCAGGGCCGCGGGCCAGATGCCCGGCCGGGGTCCGACCACCATCCCGAGCCAGGTCCCGAGCCAGGTCGCCACCACGCCCGCCACCTTCGACGTCTACTCCTATCTCCCGCTGTCCAAGGCCGAGCTCGGGGCGGCGGCCGATCTCGCCCGCCGCTTCACCGAGTCGTACGGGACCTTCAAGCACGACGACGACCCGGAGGCGTTCGCGAAGCGGCTCGCGGGGTTCTCGACCGTGGAGTTCGGCGCGGACCTGACCCGCACGCTGACGTCGCCCGCGCTGGTGAACCACAACCGGTCCGACGAGATCGTGTCGCGCTGCTCGGCGACGGTGAGGTCCATCCGGGACATGACCGCCAACATGGTCACACTCGTGGTCGGCTCCGTCCGGCAGATCACCGCCAAGAGCGGCGACAAGGAGCAGCGTGACGAGTTCGCGGTGACCGTGATCAAAGTCGGCTCCGACTGGCGGGTGTACGACCTGCAACCCGCGGACGCCGGCCAGGACGGGGACACGTCGCCGTGATGCCGCCCAAGGCTCTGGCGGGGAGGCTCTCCTGGCGAGGGCTGGCCATCGCGCTCGCGGTCCTGGTCCCGTTCACGCTCTTCGGCTCGATCATGCTGATGACGCCCTCGCCGTCCATCCTGCTGGGCGGGGGCCTGGGCGGCGCGGACTGCGCCGAGGCCGCCACGGCCACGGACCTGTCCGACGTCGCCCGCGAGGACATCCCCTCCGACTATCTGGAGCTGTACAAGAAGTACGGCGAGCAGATCGGCGTCCAGTGGAACGTGCTCGCGGCGGTGGGCAAGCGAGAGACCGACCACGGAAGGTCCAAGCTCCCCGGGGTGCGGGACGGCACCAACTACGCGGGCGCCGCCGGGCCCATGCAGTTCCTGATCAGCACCTGGGGAGGCAAGCCCAGGATCAAGATGGGGACCGAGTTCAACGGCTACGCCTCGGACGGCGACGGCGACGGGTACGGCGACGTCTACGACCCCGCCGACGCGATCCTGGCCGCGGCGAAGATGCTCAAGCGCAACGGTGCTCCCGACGACCTCAGACGGGCGATCTTCGTCTACAACCGCGCGGACTGGTACGTCGACCAGGTCCTGGCGATCGCCAGGCGCTACGCCGTCACGGGCGGCATCGACACCCCCAACCCCGCCTGCGACACGGCCGACGCCCCGAGTGACGTCGTACGGAAGATCCTGGAGTACGCCCTCGCCCAGCGCGGCAAGCCGTACCTGTGGGGAGGGACCGGGCCGGACGCGTTCGACTGCTCCGGGATCATCTACATGGCCTACCGCAACGCGGGCCTGACGATCCCCCGCACGACCTTCGGCCAGTGGCCCTTCGGCGAACGCGTCGAGCCGGGCAGCGAGCAGCCGGGAGACCTCGTGTTCTTCAACGCCGGGCCGGGCACCGGGCCGGACCGGCCGGGACACGTCGGCATGATCGTGTCGGCCGGGAAGATGATCGAGGCCCGCTGCACCCGATGCGGGCCCATCAAAGTCACCACATATGCCGATCGTGGGAATCTGGTCGGGTTCACCCGTCCCCTCCAGAACGCGGATGTGCTGGAGCAATTGAAAAGAGCCGCTCTAACGTAAGGACCATGGACAACATCGTCGTCGGGGCAGCGATCATCGAGAATGGCAGACTCCTGGCCGCGCAGCGGGCCGATCCGCCCGAGCTGAAGGGCGGCTGGGAGTTTCCCGGCGGGAAGGTCGACCCGGGCGAGAGCGACCACGACGCCCTCGTACGCGAATGCGTCGAGGAACTCGGCGTCAAAATCGCCGTCGGCCGCAGGGTCGGCGGCGAATGGCCCCTCTCGAACGGCTACGTCCTGCGGGTTTGGCTCGCCACCATCGCGTCGGGCGTTCCGGAGCCCCTGGAGCACCTCGCCCTGCGCTGGCTGAGCCCCGGGGAGTTTTACGACGTCGCCTGGCTCCCCGCCGACCTGCCGATTGTCGGCGCCGTCGAGGGTTTGCTCAATGGTTCCTCGTAAGATGTCTTTACTGTTCCTTTTGCCTAAGTAGAATTCCGCTTTAGTCAAAGGCGGATGTGACGGAGGCGGCAGTGAGCGGAAGCGCACGACTGAGGGCCGCCCTCTCCGCTGTGGTCATCACGCTTTCCGTGCTGGTCGCCGTGCCCGTCATCGCCGCGCGCGCGGACGACAAGATCGAGCCGTGCGACGTCGGCCAGACGTGCCAGCCGGAGGTCACGGTGACGATCACCGAGACCCCGGGAGGATCGACCCCGAGCCCGACCGGCAGCCCGGTGGTGACGGCGACGGTCACCGTCACACCGACGCCCAGCCCGTCGCCCACCCCCTCGCCGTCCCCCTCGCCCGTGCCGAACACGATCGAGACCACCTCGGCTCCACCGATCACCGACCCCGTCGAGACGACGCCGGAGCCGACGCCGGAGGACGACGAGCCCCAGGTCTCCCTGCCGGAGGCGAGCAGCAGCCCGACCGAGTTGTCCGTCCCGCAGACGGACTTCGGGGACCCGACTCCTGATGGCGCGGCGTACGAGCTGCGCAACGCGGCCCCCGAGTTCGACCAGGTCACGCTGAGTCACAAGCTCGCCGTACCGGCCGCGCTGCTGGTGCTTCTCGCCCTGTTCGGCTGGCTCGTCTTCGAGGGCAGGCTGCGGCGGATGGCGCACGCGGCGGCTGTGAAGAAGGCAGGCCCGGTGAGCGCGCCCCAGCCGGGCTTCGCCGCCGCGGGCCCGGCGTACGCGCCGATGGTCGGCTTCGTGCCCGTCCCGGTGGCATACCCGCCGACCTACGGCTACTCCTACATGGGCGAGCAGCCGTACGGCTACCCGCAGGGCTACCCGATGGCCGCACAGCAGCAGGGCTACGGCGTGCAGCAGGCGTACCCCGCTCAGCAGGCGTACCCCGGCCAGCAGGGGTACCCGGCTCAGCAGCCGTACGGCGTGCAGCAGGGCTATGGTCAACAGCAGGGCTACGGAGCGCCCCAGGGTTACCCGCAGCAGGGTTATGGCGCCCAGCAGGCGTACGGGGCGCCACAGGGCCAGCAGGTGGACGCCTGGAGCTTCGCGGTGAACGAGCCGGACCCGGCGGCGGCCCCTCGCCCGGACGTCCCCGGCGGTGCGGCCCCTCTCCCGGATGTTCCTGGTGGCGCGGTCCCCGGTGCGGCCGGTCCTGACGGGACCGCGGTGTATCCGATGCCCTGGCCGGAGCAGGGCACCCAGCCGCCCGGCCAGGGCGCCTGAACCCAAGCGGCCGTACCCTCCAGGCGATGACCGGTACCGGAGCGTGAAGATGACCGGTACCGGGGCGTGAAGGATGAGGTGCTGCCGGGCCCGCGTGTGCTGGTCACTGGTCCTGCGGGTCTTCGGGGGACGTGGCGGGAACGACGCAGGACAGGGCGCGGCGCAGGATGGCGGCGAAGGATTCGGTGTTGCCGGGCGCGAGCCAGTGCCGCCCCGCCACGCGGATGGCGCCGGCGACCGCGGCGGCCGTGACGGCGGGGAACAGGTCGCGTCCGGCGTCGGTGCCGGTGCGTGCCGCGATCGCCTCGGCGAGTGGTCCCTCCGCCATGGTGAACGCCTTCAGCGCCTCGCCCTCCAGTTCGGGCGTCGACATGATCATGCGTAGGCCCGCCTTGTCAGGCTCAGGATCGGTGTAGAGCTCGATCACGGCCGCGATGACGGCCTGATCCAGCGGCTCGTCGGCGGGTCGGGAGCGCAGTGCCTTCCCCGCGCGCCTGGACTGATCGGCCTGGAAGGAGCAGATCGCCTCCTCCCTGCTGGAGAAGTAGTTGTTGTAGGTGCGGGGGGAGACTCCCGCGGCCGTGGCGATGTCGTGGACGCGCACCAGGGCCAGCCCGTGGGGGCCCTGCTCGATGGCCAGGCGCAGCGCGGCGTGGCTGATCGCCTCCCGGGTGGCCTGCTTGTTGCGCGCCCGGAGGTCCATGGCGTCGTCACTCATGAGGAGACTCTATCCGACATTGCGCGTTGCGCACTATATGCGTGGTACGCATATTGTGAGCAGGGTGCGACGAGACGCCTGGCGATCACGCCTGGAGAGTGCCGACCATCCGGCGTGCGCCGGGGCGGCGATTCCCTCGCATCTCCGAGCCCGGACGAGACTTCGACACCGCCGGCTTCGGCATCGTCAAGCTCCCCCCACATGGCGACGGCCGTCCGCGCGGGACGCGCGGACGGCCGTGTACGGCTCCGGAGAGCCCCTGCTCAGCTGGAACGCTTGAAGATCTTGTTGCCCAGCCAGACCAGGGGGTCGTACTTCCGGTCGACGACGCGCTCCTTCATCGGGATCAGCGCGTTGTCCGTGATCTTGATGTGTTCCGGGCAGACCTCGGTGCAACACTTGGTGATGTTGCAGTAGCCGAGGCCGTGCTCGTCCTGCGCGGACTCCTTGCGGTCGGCCACGTCGTACGGGTGCATGTCGAGCTCCGCGATCCGCATGAGGAAGCGCGGGCCGGCGAAGGCCGGCTTGTTCTCATCGTGGTCACGGATGACGTGGCAGACGTTGTTGCACATGAAGCACTCGATGCACTTGCGGAACTCCTGGGACCGCTCGACATCGACCTGCTGCATGCGGTACTCGCCCGGCTTGACGTCCCTGGGCGGGGTGAACGACGGGATCTCGCGCGCCTTCTGGTAGTTGAACGAGACGTCGGTCACCAGGTCCTTGATGACGGGGAATGTCCGCATCGGGGTGACCGTGATCGTCTCGGACTCCTCGAACGTGGACATCCGCGTCATGCAGCCCAGCCGCGGCTTGCCGTTGATCTCCATCGAACACGAGCCGCACTTGCCCGCCTTGCAGTTCCAGCGGACCGCGAGGTCGGGAGCCTGTGTGGCCTGCAGCCGGTGGATGACGTCGAGGACGACCTCGCCCTCGTTCACCTCGACGGTGAAGTCCTCAAGGCGGCCGTCTCCGCCCTCTCCGCGCCAGACGCGGAACTTGGCCTTGTATCCCATCACGACTCCTTGACCGCGTCGTACTCCGCCAGCTCGTCCTCGGTGAGGTACTTGCTGAGCTCCGTCCGGTCGAACAGGGCCAGCAGGTCACCGCGCATCGACGGCTGGATCCGCTCCTCGACGCTCACGGCCGCGCCGTCCGGCGTCGCCGAGCAGACCAGGAGCCTGCGCCGCCACTCGGGCGACATCTTCGGGTAGTCGTCCCGGGTGTGCCCGCCCCGGCTCTCCTCACGCAGGAGAGCGGCGCGCGCGACGCACTCGCTGACGAGCAGCATGTTGCGGAGGTCGAGGGCGAGGTGCCAGCCGGGGTTGTAGATCCGGCCGCCCGGAGAGGCGGTGTGCGTCGCCCGCTCCTTGAGCTTCTCGACCGCCTCCAGGGCCTCGGAGACCTCCTCGGCCTTGCGGATGATGCCGACGAGCTCGTTCATCGTCCGCTGCAGCTCGTGGTGGACCTCGTAGGGGTTCTCGCCGCCCGACCGCTCCAGGGGCGCGAGCGCCTCGGCCCGCGCGTCCTCGACCGCCGTCTCCGCCACGACCGGCCGCTTCGCCAGGCCGTTGATGTACGAGGCGGCGCCCTCTCCGGCCCGGCGGCCGAAGACCAGCAGGTCGGACAGGGAGTTGCCGCCGAGGCGGTTGGAACCGTGCATGCCGCCGGAGACCTCGCCGGCCGCGAACAGGCCGGGCACGGACGCGGCGCCGGTGTCGGCGTCGACCTCCACGCCGCCCATGATGTAGTGGCACGTCGGGCCGACCTGCATGGGCTCCTTGGTGATGTCGACGTCGGCCAGCTCCTTGAACTGGTGGTGCATCGACGGCAGCCGCTTGATGATCTCGGCGGCGGGCAGCCGGCTGGAGACGTCCAGGAAGACGCCGCCCTGCGGTGAGCCGCGGCCCGCCTTCACCTCGGAGTTGATGGCCCTGGCCACTTCGTCACGCGGCAGCAGCTCCGGAGGCCGGCGGTTGTTCGCCTGGTCGGTGTACCAGCGGTCGCCCTCCTCCTCCGTCGTGGCGTACTTGTCCTTGAACACGTCCGGCACGTAGTCGAACATGAAGCGCCGGCCCTCGGAGTTGCGCAGCACACCGCCGTCGCCGCGTACGGACTCCGTGACGAGGATGCCGCGCACCGACGGCGGCCAGACCATGCCCGTCGGGTGGAACTGGATGAACTCCATGTTGATCAGCTTCGCGCCCGCGAGCAGGGCGAGCGCGTGGCCGTCACCGGTGTACTCCCAGGAGTTGGACGTGACGACGTAGGACTTGCCGATGCCGCCGGTGGCCAGCACCACGGCGGGGGCGTCGAAGAGGATGAACTTCCCGGTCTCCCGCCAGTAGCCGAAGGCCCCGGCGATCGCGTCGCCGTCCTTGATCAGGCGGGTGACCGTGCACTCGGCGAAGACCTTGATGTACGCCTCGGGATCGCCGTGCAGCTTCTCGTCCTCCTGCTGGAGCGCGACGACGCGCTGCTGCAGGGTGCGGATGAGTTCGAGGCCGGTGCGGTCGCCGACGTGCGCCAGCCGGGGGTACTCGTGCCCGCCGAAGTTACGCTGGCTGATCTTGCCGTCCTTGGTGCGGTCGAACAGCGCGCCCCACGCCTCCAGCTCCCAGACCCGGTCCGGGGCCTCCTTGGCGTGCAGCTCGGCCATCCGCCAGTTGTTCAGGAACTTGCCTCCGCGCATGGTGTCGCGGAAGTGCACCATCCAGTTGTCGTCGGGGTTGACGTTCCCCATCGCGGCCGCGGCGCCGCCCTCGGCCATGACAGTGTGCGCCTTGCCGAAGAGCGACTTGCAGACGATGGCCGTGCGCTTGCCCTGCTGCCGCGCCTCGATCGCCGCGCGGAGTCCGGCGCCTCCCGCGCCGATGACGACGACGTCGTATTCGTGACGCTCGATTTCCACTGTGATCCCTCGTTAGGCGAACGGGAAGTTGATGATGCCCTTGGCGACCAGCCGCACGTAGAGGTCGGCGATCATGACCGAGAACATCGACGCCCAGGCCAATTGCTGGTGCTTGGCGTTGAGTTTCGACACGAACGTCCACGCCTTGTACCTGAGCGGGTGCTTGGAGAAGTTGTTCAGGCGGCCCGCTGTGATGTGCCGGCAGGAATGGCAGCCGAAGGTGTAGCCAAGAATCAGGATCGCGTTGACCAAGAGGATGATCGAGCCGAGACCCACATGTCCCCAGTTGCCCTCTTTATCCCTGAACGCGAGAACCGCGTCATAGGTGAGGATAAGTCCGATGATCACCGCGAAGTAGAAGAAGTAGCGGTGGATGTTCTGGATGATCAGCGGCAGGCGCGTCTCACCGGTGTACTTCCCGTGCGGCTCGGCCACCGAGCAGGCGGGCGGCGACAGCCAGAACGAGCGGTAGTAGGACTTGCGGTAGTAGTAGCAGGTGAGCCGGAAGCCCCCGGGCAGGCCCAGGATCAGTAGCCCGGGGGGCCACGTGTACCAGTCGCCGATGGGGGCCAGGCCGAACAGGCGTGCCCCTTCGGGACACGCCGTCGCCAGGCAGGGCGAGGCGAAGGGCGCGATGTACGGCTCCGCCAGGTAGCTCTGGTCGAAAATCGCCCAGAACCCGTAAATAAGGAATGTCAGTAGCCCGGTGAATGTCAGCGCGGGGGCGAGCCACCATCTGTCGGTGCGCAGGGTGCGTACCTTGAGCTGGGCGCGCTGCTTTCTGGCCGGGTTTTCGGCCGTTGTCTGGGTCATCAGAGACCTCTCCACCTTCCGCGGACCCTGTTGTACGCCGAGGGGGCCCGGGTGTTCATTCGTGTCGCGCCGGCCGATGCGCCACAGGTGTAACAGCGAGGTGTGTAACAACGCCGACGCGTGTTGGTGGGGGATACGTTACGACGCTGACAGGGCAAAATGTGAGAAGGGTCACCCCCTATTTCGGCAAGAGAGTGTGATTGTCGTCACGTCTCGGGGGTGCTCCGGCAGTATTCCCCCACTTGTCCGGATTTATCGGGCGTTCTGGAAGACTGGCCCCTGACCAAAGGGGAGGTCGAGGCTGGAGTGACCCGAGAGAAACCGTCGCTCGCGGGGGCCGAACCGGTTCCGCGGCTCGCCCGGCTGACCGTCGCCGTCACGCTCACCGGTTTCGCCGCCGTGTACGTGCTGGCCGCCGACGGCGTGGCGGAGGCACTGCTGGCGGTGGCGATCCTCGTGCTCCAGCTCGCGTACGTCGTTCCCCGGTGGCGGCGCTTCCGCGGCCCGGCGTTGCTCGCCGTACAGGCGGTCCTCGCGGCGGTGGCGGTGCTCGGTCTCGACGTGTCCGTCGGCGTGCTGGGGTTCCTGGCCGGTTCGTTCCTGCTGGTCTCGGCGTGGCCCGCGGCGGTCCTCGTCGTGGCCGGTGCGGCCCTCGTCCAGGCCGTGCGCTCTGCGGACACGCTCATCATGATCGACTCTACGATCAGCACGCTCCTCACCGCCCTGGTGATCTACGGCCTGACCCGGATGGCGGACCGGGTGGACGATGTCGCCGCCGCCCGGCTCGGGCTCGCGATGGCCGCCGTCGCCGAGGAGCGCCTCCGGATCGCCACCGAACTGAACGAGGGGATCGGCCGGGGGCTCGACGCCATCGAACGCGGCGCGCGCCGGGCCATGGGCCGTACGGAATCGGGCGGCCAGGAGACCGGCAGCGCGGCGGCGGACGGCTCCGAGGAGATGAAGGAGACGATCGGGGAGGTCGCCGCGACGGCCCGGCGCTGCCTCGCCGACGCGCGGTCGGCCGCGGCGGGATACCGCGCGCTGTCGCTCGCCCCGGAGGTGGCGACCGCGCGGGCGCTGCTGTCGGCGGCGGGGATCGAGGCGGTGGTGCGGATCAGCCACACCGAGCCGCTCGGGCCCGCCGGTGCCCTGCTCGCGACCGTGCTCCGCGACGCCGTCACCGACGTCGTACGGCACGGCACGGCCGGGCACTGCGTGATCGAGACCGCCCACCGCGACGGCATGGTCCGGCTGCGCGTGACCAACGACGGCGTGCGCACCGCGGGCGCGGGCGTCGAGGGACTCGACGATGTCATCGACCAGATGGCGGCGGCCGGGGAGGTGCGCGCCGGGCTCGATCCGGACGGCCGGTTCACGGTCGAGGCCGCCATCCCGGCCACGCCGCCCGCCCCGCCACCGCCGGACACCGCCTACGGGCTGTCGATCGGCCTGCTCGCGACGGTAATCGCCGGATTCTGCGTGAAGGCCCTGCTGCTCGTCCCGGAAGAGCTGGTGCTTCCGGCGGCGGCGTGCCAGGCGGTGATCGCGTTCCTCCAGTTCCGGTCCGTACGCGGGCGACGTCCGTACGCGCTCGTGGCCATGGCCCTGCTCACCTATCCGCCCCTGTTCGTGTTCGACCGGGTCTGGCTGGGGGTGGCCGGTTTCCTGGCGGGGCCGCTGCTGCTCGCGTTCCGCCCGGCGGTGGCGTGGCCGCTCGTCATGGCCGTCATGGGGAGCGTGGCGGCGATCGGGGCCGCGTGGGGGTTGCCCGCGGGGATGGTGGTCAACTACACCGTCAGCACGCTGGTCACCGGGCTGGTGATCCATGGTCTGGTGCGGCTGGCCCGGTTCGTTAAGGAACTACAGGACTCGCGGGAGGAGCCGGCCCGCGCCGCGGTCGTCCAGGAGCGGCTGCGCGCGGCCCGTGACCTGCACGATCTCCTCGGCCACAACCTGGCGGCGATCCTGCTCAAGTGCGAGCTGGCCCGCCGCCTGGCGGACGCCGATCCGGAGCGGGCCCGGCGGGAGATCGCCGATGTCATGGCGATGGCCGAGCGGGCGGAGGCCGACCTGCGGAGCGCGTCGGGCGACCATCGCGAGATGTCATTGGAGGAGGAGGCGGACTTCGCCCGCTCCGTGCTGACCGCCGCCGGAATGGAGGTCCGGCTCTCGCTCGGCCACGGACCGCTGCCCGGCCCCGCGGAGACCGTACTCGGCACGGTCCTGCGCGAGGCGGTGACCAACGTGCTCAGGCACAGCTCCGCGCGGCGATGCCACATCGAGTCCGGAGTCTCCGAGGGCGTCGTACGGCTCGGCGTGGCGAACGACGGAGTGGGCCCGAACGCCGGGCGGACCCGACCGGGCGCGGGCATCGGCAACCTCACCACCCGGATGGCCGCGCTCGGCGGCGAGCTGACGGCCAGGGCGGACGGGGACGGCTGGTTCCGGCTGCTGGCCGTCCTCGATGTGGGTGCCCTCCTAGATCCAGCCGGACTCCTGGGCGACGCGGACGGCGTCCGTGCGGTTGCGGGCGCCGAGCTTCGCCACGATCGCGGTGAGATAGTTGCGGACGGTCCCGGCGGTGAGGAACAGCTCCGCGGCGATCTCGGTCGCCCCGGCGCCACCGGCGGCCAGCCGTAGCACGTCCGCCTCGCGTGGCGTGAGGGGGTTGTCGGCGAGGTCCCAGGCGGCGACGGCCAATGAGGGGTCGAGGACGCGGCCCCCCGCGGCGATCGCGCGGATCGCCGCGATCAGGTCGTCCGGCGGCGCGGTCTTCAGCAGGAACCCGTTGACCTGGGCGCTCAGCGCCCGGCGCAGCTGGCCCGGCCTGCCGTGCCCGGTGAGCATGAGCGTGCGGCACTCGGGCAGCTTCGCGCGTAGCTCGGCCGCGGCGGAGAGGCCGTCCAGGCCGGGCATGTCGATGTCGAGCACGGCGACGTCCGGCCGGTGCCGGAGCGCGGCGGGCAGCACGGCGTCGCCGGAGCCGACGGCGTCCACCACCGTCAGGTCGTCCTCCAGTTCCAGCAACGCGACGAGCGCTCCGCGTACGACGTGCTGATCTTCGGCCAGCAGAACCCTGATCACGGCGACATGTCTATCAGTGTCCGACTCATGACGTCGTCATGGTCGACTGGTGATCGGCTCTCTGGTTCACGTTCTCCCGCTTCAGCAGGCTGAACACCATGGACGACGCGGTACGGCTGGACGCCGTGAGCAAGGTGTACGGCAAGGGGCAGGGCGCGGTGGCCGCCCTGCGCGAGGTGACGATCGGCATCCCCCGCGGCGGCTTCACCGCGGTGATGGGGCCGTCCGGCTCGGGCAAGAGCACGTTCCTCCACTGCGCGGCCGGGCTGGACCGGCCGACCTCCGGTTCGGTACGGCTCGGCGGCACCGAACTGGCGGGGATGGACGAGACGCGGCTGACCGAGCTGCGCAGGGAGCGGGTCGGCTTCGTGTTCCAGGCGTTCAACCTGGTGTCGTCGCTCACGGTGCTGCAGAACATCACGCTGCCGCTGCGCCTCGCCGGGACCCGGGTCGACCGGGACTGGCTGGACGAGGTGGTCCGCCGGGTCCGGCTCGACGGCCGTACCGGGCACCGGCCCGCCGAGCTCTCCGGCGGGCAGCAGCAGCGGGTGGCGATCGCCAGGGCGCTGGTGACGCGGCCCGAGGTGGTGTTCGGCGACGAGCCGACGGGCGCCCTCGACATGATGACGGCGCGAGACGTGCTCACCCTGCTCCGGGAGGTGGTGGACGGTCTCGGCCAGACGGTGGTGATGGTGACCCACGACCCGCACGCCGCGTCGTACGCCGACACCGTGCTGTTCCTCGCCGACGGGCGCGTCGTCGACACGATGAGCGCCCCGACGGTCGACGGCGTCGCCGACCGCATGACCCGGCTGGGAGCGTGGGTGTGATGATCGGGTTCGCGCTGCACACCATGCGGAACCGCACGGCCGGCTTCGCCGGAGCGTTCTTCGCGCTGCTGTGCGCCGCCGCGCTCGTCTGCGCCTGCGGCGCCCTGCTGGAGACCGGACTGCGCGGCCAGGTTCGGCCCGAGCGGTACGCCGGCGCTCCCGTACTGGTCGCCGGGGACCAGAACGTGCGCGAGACGATCCTCAAGCAGAAGGGGGAGGGCGAGGTCAAGGCGAAGGTCAAGGCCAAGCCGCTGTCCGAGCGGGCCTGGGTGCCCGCCTCGCTCGCCGGTCGGCTGGCGGGCGTCCCCGGAGTTCGTTCGGTGGTCGCCGAGGTGACCTTCCCCGTCCACGCGGGTGGTGCCCGGTACGCCGGCCACGGCTGGGAATCGGCCGCGCTGACCCCCTTCACCCTGCGTGAGGGACGTGCCCCGGCGGCGCCCGGCGAGGTGGTCGCCGACGCCGCGTCGGGACTGTCCGTCGGCGGGCGGCTCACCGTCGAGACCGTGGGCGCGTACCGCGTGGTCGGCGTGACGGCGGAGGCGCTGGACAGCCAGGCCACCCTGTTCTTCGGTACGGCCGAGGCCCGCAGGCTGGCCGGGCTGCTGGGCGGGCGCGCGGACGACATGGTCAGCGCGATCGGCGTGTTCCCCGAGGGCGCCCCCACGGTTGTCCTGAAGGGCGTGAACGCGGTGCTGGAGGGCACGAACGCGCTCGCCTACACCGGGGACGACCGCGGCACGGTCGAGTTCCTCGACGCCGAGAAGGCCAGGGTCAAACTGATCAGCCTCGGCGGCGCGCTGGGCGGCACCTCGCTGCTGGTCGCGGTCCTCGTGGTGGTGGGCACGTTCGCGCTGTCGATCCAGCAGCGCCAGCGAGAGATCGCGCTGCTGCGCGCGGTGGCCGCCACGCCCCGGCAGATCAGGACGATGCTCGGTGGCGAGGCCCTGCTCATCGGCCTGGTCGCGGGTCTTCCCGGCACGGTGCTGGGGGTGGGGCTGGCGTTCTGGCTGCGGTCGCGGTTCGTGGACCTCGGCGCCATGCCGCCGAACCTCGACCTGGTGCTGAGCCCGTTCCCCGCCTTCGCCGCGTTGGGGGCGACCGTGCTGGCGGCGTGGGCCGCGGCCAGGATCTCCGCCCGCCGTACCGTCAGGATCCGCCCGGTCGAGGCGCTGGGCGAGGCCGCGCTGCGCCGGTCCGGGCTGCCGTGGGGCCGCCTGGTCGCCGGGCTGCTCTGCCTCGGCGGCGCCGTCACGCTCACGCTGGTGCTGTCCACGCTGTCCAGCGAGGCCGCCTCCAGTCCGGTGACCATGCTGACCGCGCTGGTGTGGACGATCGCGGTCGCGCTGCTCGGCCCCGTCATCGCCCGGGTCGCCGTCACCGTGCTCGGGGCGCCGATGCGCGCCTTCCGGGTGGGCGGCCACCTCGCCGCGGCCAATCTGCGCGCGGGCACCGGCCGGCTCGCCGCCGTCGTCACCCCGCTCAGCCTGATGGTGGCGATGACCTGCACGATCCTGTTCGTCCAGACCACCATGGGGCACGCCGCCGAGACGCAGGCCCGAGTGGGGACCCGGGCCGACCACGTCCTCGGGCCGCGTGTCCCAGAGGCGGCGGCCGACGCCGTACGGAAGGTGCCCGGCGTGGTGGCGGTGACCGAGGTCCTGCGTACCTCGGTGCGGGTCGGCCTGGCGAAATATGGCGCGCAGGGCGTGACCCCCGCCGGTCTCGCGTCCACCATGGACCTCGGCGTGCTGAAGGGTTCCCTGGATCGCATGAGCGACGGCACGCTCGCGGTCAGCGAGACCGCGGCGGACGGCCTGGGCGTGTCCGTGGGCGACCGGGTGGCGCTGACGCTCGGCGACGGCACACCGGCGACGCTCACCGTCGCCGCCGTCTACACCCGCGGCCTCGGCTTCGCCGATCTCACGCTGCCGCACGACCTGGTCGCCGCGCACGTGGACGACCCCCTGGCCCGGACCGTGCTCGTGGCCGCCCCGTCCGTGGACCGGGCCGTGCTGGCCGCCGCGCTGCGCGACCATCCGGGCGTGGGCGTGCTGGACCGGGTCGAGGCGATCGTCACGCCGGCCAACGCCGAGGTCAACTACGTCGCGATGGGCCTGATCATCGCCTTCACCGCCATCGCGGTCGTCAACACGCTCGTGATGGCGACCACCGACCGGGCTCGCGAGTTCGCGCTGCTCCGCCTCGTCGGCACCACCCGGCGGCAGATCATGCGCATGCTCCGCTGGGAGACCTTCGCCGCGGTGCTCGTCGCGGTCGCACTCGGTACGGGCGTCGCCCTGGTGACGCTCGCCGCGTTCGGCGCGGGGATGACCGGATCGGCCACGCCGTACGTGCCGCCGGTGACCTACCTGGCGGTCGTCGCGGCGGCGGCGGCGCTGGCCCTGGCCGCGACCGTCGTCCCCGCCCGGATGGTGCTTCGCGACCGGCCGGCCGACGTCATCGGGGCGAGGGAGTGACCGGGATCAGAACCGGTTCGCGGTGGAGGGTGGTTTGACCATGATTTGACCACGGTGACGAAGAAGTCATCGACCTGACGGACCGCCCGGATGAACTGGTGTTCACCACGTGCAGGTTGTTCCTGATCTTGTTGAGCTCGAACGCCTCCTGGGTCAACAGGACGTCGCCCGCGTCGTCCTCGACCAGCAGAACCTCGGATGGCGCGCATGTCAGTCACCGTCTTCTCAATGATCGCGGTCGAGTCTGCTGTCAGATGATTTGTCAGTCCGAGCTGATGAGCTCGATGCCCTGGGGGAGGCTGCCGTCGTGGGCGGCCTCCGCGAGGTAGTAGAGCAACGTCGCGCGGAACGCCTCGGCCGCGCGGGTGGGCTCGACGTCCTTGCGGTGGGCCAGCGCGATGGTGCGGCGCAGGCCGGGGGGCGCGAGCGGCGTCCCCGCGAGGCCGGGCCGCCCGTCCAGCACCATGGACGGCACCACAGCGATCCCGAGACCCGCCTCGACGAAGCGCAGCACGGCGTCCATCTCCCCGCCCTCGACGGCGAACCGCGGCTCGAACCCCGCCTGCCGGCAGGCGGTCAGCGTCGCCTCGCGCAGGTCGTAGCCGCGCCGGAACATCACCAGCGGCCGCCCGCGCAGGTCCTCGATCCGCATGTACGGCCTGCGCCGGCCCGGGGGAGAGGCGACGACGAGGTTCTCCCTGAGGATCTCCTCGGTCACCAGGGAAGGATCACTGCTCTGCAGCGGCAGGATGATGAGCGCGAGATCGAGCTGGCCCCTGGCCAGGTCGCGGACGAGGTCACGTGAGCCGCTCTCCTCCACGAGCAGTTCCACGCCGGGATAGTCGCGATGGAACCGGGCGAGGGCGTCGGCCAGCAGCCCCGCGCACAGGGACGGTGTGGCGCCGAGCCGTACCCGGCCCCGGCGCAGACCGGCCAGCTCGGCGACCTCGCGGCGCGCGGTCTCGGCGTCGGCGAGCATGCGGCGGGCGAGCGGCAGCAGTGCCTCGCCCGCGGGCGTCAGCGTCACGTTGCCGCGGGCCCGGCTGAACAGGGGCGCGCCGAGCTCGGTCTCCAGAGTCCTGATCTGCTTGCTGAGCGAAGGCTGGGCAACCCGCATCCGCTCGGCGGCATGGGTGAAGTGCCGGGTCTCGGCCACCGCCACGAAGTACGCGAGTTGCTGGAGCTGCACGCCTCCCTAGCGTACGGCTGTGAGATTTGTCGCATCCGGCCGAGGTCGCCGGAACGCGTAAGCCGTACGGGCCACAGGTCATAGCCTGCGGCTATGGGGACGACGCCCGCCGCGACTTGGACTCTCCTCGGAACCCGAACCTAGCGTGAACAGCTGTGACAGCCACGATAGACCGGGGAGCGGCCACCAAGCAGGTCGCACCCCACGCAGCGCAGACAAGTCCCCCCACACGCCGCCGCCCGGGCCTCTTCGCCTCGTCGAACGGCAAGAAGGCCGTCATGGCCGTCACGGGTGCGATCCTGGTGCTCTTCCTCGTCGGCCACATGGTCGGCAATCTCAAGTCGTTCTTCGGAGCGGACTCCTTCAACCACTATGCCGAATGGCTGCGGACCGTGGGCTCGCCCGCCGTGCCCAACCGCGTGCTGCTGACCGTCGTCGAGATCGCTCTCGTGCTCGCGGTGGCCCTGCACATGTGGTCCGCCGTGTCCCTCGCCCGCCGCGCGTCCAAGGCCCGGCCGGTGAAGTACGCCGCCAAGCGGAAGTCCCAGGCCAACGGGTACGCCACGCACACCATGCGGTACGGCGGCGTCATCATCGTGTTGTTCGTCGTCTGGCACCTGCTCGACATGACGTTCGGCACGGTGAACCCCGAGGGCTTCGACGCCGAGCCGTATGACCGGCTGGTCGCGGGCTTCGACCCGTCGCGCTGGTGGGTGACCCTCTTCTACGTCGTGGCGATGATCATGGTCGGCCTGCACCTGCGGCACGGCCTGTGGAGCGCGTTCCAGACGCTGGGCCTGGCGAGCGGTCGCAGCTACGGGAAGCTGAAGGCGGCCGCCGCTCTGGTGTCGCTGGTTCTCGTGGTCGGTTTCCTCGCCGTGCCCGTCGGGGTGATGATCGGAGTGATCAAGTGAGCGAGCAGGAGACGCACGGCTACAAGGTCGGCGAGCCCATCAAGGACACGAAGGCGCCCGAGGGGCCGATCGAGGGTCGCTGGGACACGCGCCGTTTCTCGGCGAAGCTGGTCAACCCGGCGAACAAGCGCAAGATCAACGTCATCGTGGTCGGCACCGGGCTGGCCGGAGGGTCGGCCGCCGCCACCCTCGGCGAGCTCGGCTACAAGGTCAAGTCGTTCTGCTACCAGGACTCGCCCCGGCGTGCGCACTCCATCGCCGCGCAGGGCGGGATCAACGCCGCGAAGAACTACCGCGGTGACGGCGACAGCATCTACCGGCTCTTCTACGACACGGTCAAGGGCGGCGACTTCCGCGCCCGCGAGTCCAACGTGTACCGGCTGGCGCAGGTCAGCGTGAACATCATCGACCAGGCCGTGGCCCAGGGTGTTCCCTTCGCCCGCGAGTACGGCGGCCTGCTGGACACCCGCTCCTTCGGTGGCGCGCAGGTGTCCCGTACGTTCTACGCCCGCGGCCAGACGGGCCAGCAGCTCCTGCTCGGCGCCTACTCGGCCCTGGAGCGCCAGATCGCGGCCGGGACCGTCGAGATGCACACCCGGCACGAGATGCTGGACGTGGTGGTCAGCGACGGGCGCGTCCGCGGCGTCATCGTCCGCGACATGGTGACCGGAGAGATCGAGACCCACCTGGCGGACGCGGTCGTTCTCGCGACCGGCGGGTACGGCAACGTCTTCTTCCTGTCCACCAACGCCAAGGGCTGCAACACCACGGCGATCTGGCGGGCACACCAGCGCGGTGCGATGTTCGCCAACCCGTGCTACACGCAGATCCACCCGACCTGCATCCCCGTCAGCGGTGACTACCAGTCGAAGCTGACGCTGATGTCGGAGTCGCTGCGGAACGACGGCCGCGTGTGGGTGCCGCTGGCCAAGGGCGACGCCCGCAAGCCGGCCGACATCCCCGAGGATGAGCGCGATTACTACCTTGAGCGGATTTATCCCGCTTTCGGAAACCTCGTCCCGCGTGACATCGCCTCCCGCGCCGCCAAGAACGTCTGCGACGAGGGTCGCGGCGTCGGTCCCGGCGGCCTGGGTGTGTACCTGGACTTCGCGGACGCCATCTCCCGCCTCGGCCGTGACGCGGTCGAGAAGAAGTACGGCAACCTCTTCGAGATGTACGAGCGCATCACCGGGGAGAACCCGTACGAGTCGCCGATGCGCATCTACCCCGCCGTGCACTACACGATGGGCGGCCTGTGGGTGGACTACGACCTGCAGTCCACCGTCCCCGGCCTGTTCGTCATCGGTGAGGCGAACTTCTCCGACCACGGCGCCAACCGCCTCGGCGCGTCCGCGCTGATGCAGGGCCTGGCCGACGGCTACTTCGTGCTGCCGACGACCATCGGCGACTACCTCGCGGGCGCGACCGCGTTCGACGAGGTGGACGAGGAAGCCGTGACGCAGGCGCGCGAGGCCGTCCAGCAGAAGATCGACAAGCTGCTCAGCGTCAACGGCACGCGGACCGCCGACTCCTACCACCGCGAGCTCGGCAAGCTCATGTGGGACTACTGCGGCATGGAGCGCACCGAGGAGTCGCTGCGCAAGGCCCTGGAGCGGATCCCGGAGCTGCGTGAGGAGTTCTGGAACAACGTGAAGGTGCCGGGCGACCCCGAGGGCCTCAACCAGGCTCTCGAGCGCGCCGGTCGGGTCGCGGACTTCTTCGACCTGGCGGAGCTCATGTGCATCGACGCGCTCCACCGTACGGAGTCCTGCGGCGGCCACTTCCGCGCCGAGTCCCAGGACCAGGACGGCGAGGCATTGCGCGACGACGACAACTTCGCCTACGTCGCCGCCTGGGAGTGGGGCGAGGACGGGCCGACCCTGCACAAGGAAGTGCTCGACTACGAGTACGTCAAGATGACCCAGCGGAGCTACAAGTGAGCGAGCCCGACGCAGTGAGCGGAGTGAAAAGCGCCGCGCAGCAAGCTTTTCGCGTAGCGAATGAGGAGTGGTGAGCGAACGATGGGCATGAACCTGACACTGAAGGTCTGGCGTCAGAACGGCTCGTCCGATGAGGGACGGATGGTGACCTACAAGGTCGAGGACGTCTCACCGGACATGTCGTTCCTGGAGATGCTGGACGTACTCAACGAGCGGCTCATCCTGGAGGGTGACGACCCGGTCGCCTTCGACCACGACTGCCGCGAGGGCATCTGCGGCATGTGCGGCATGGTGATCAACGGTGTCGCGCACGGTGAGCAGCGCGCGACCACCACCTGCCAGCTCCACATGCGGCACTTCGAGGACGGCGCCGAGATCACCATCGAGCCCTGGCGCGCGGCGCCCTTCCCGGTGGTGAAGGACCTCGTCGTGGACCGGTCGGCGTTCGACCGGATCATCCAGGCCGGCGGCTTCATCAGCGTCCCTGCGGGTTCGGCTCCGGACGCGCACAGCGTCCCGGTGAAGAAGGACGACGCGGACGCGGCGTTCGACGCGGCCACCTGCATCGGCTGCGGCGCCTGTGTGGCCGCCTGCCCGAACGGGTCGGCCTCGTTGTTCACCGCCGCGAAGATCACGCACCTGGGCCTGCTGCCGCAGGGTCAGCCGGAGCGCGACTCGCGGGCGAAGGCCATGGTCGAGCAGATGGACATGGAGGGCTTCGGCGGCTGCACCAACACCGGTGAGTGCACCGCGGTCTGCCCGAAGGGCATCCCCCTCGACACGATCGCCCGGATGAACGCCGACTACCTGAAGGCGTCCAAGTAACGAGACCGGAGTGCCGGGGTGACGGCCCGCCGTCGCCCCGGTCCGCTCCCGCGGGGCGCGAGCCGTACAGACGATGTACGGCTCGCGCCTTTTCGCGTTCCAGGGGGCGCGCGGCGGTTCTTCGGTGCGGGTTCATGTCGGTCGTCCTCTGTTTAGGGATTTCTCAGGTCAGATGATTATCGGATGTGAAACTTCCCCTTGGGGAAGGCTGTGAAGTGCGCATTTCTGCCGATCTTGAATGCTCTGACCTGCGGCGATGAATATCTCATGAGCCGGAGGCGCCGTTCTCTGAGGAATTAATGAAGAATGTGGGCGGCGCTTTTCCCGGTCCTGTGGATGTACGTTTTTCGGCGAGCGAGTCAATCGATTCTCGGGGGCCGGGATTCGTTCCGATTTCCGGTCCTGCTCGTCCGTCGAGGAAGGAAGCCATGCGTACACGAATGACCGCCGGACTGCTCGCGGCGACCGTCGGCGCCGTCGCCCTCATCCCGGCCGCCTCGGCCTTCGCGGCCACCGCCGGCCCGGGTGCGACGTCCACCGCCAAGCCCACAGCCACGGCCGCCGCCCAGCCCACCCCCACGACCGGCGCGTACGGCGGGAGCGGCAAGGGCCAGGAGGCGGGGAAGGGCAAGGCAGGGAAGGGCGGTGACGGCCACGGAGCGAACGACCGGCGTGACCGGCGTGATCCCACATCCGTCACCGTCAGGGGCGTGATCAACGGAGCGGGCGGCGGGGCCGGCAGCGGAACCGGCGGCGGCGCCGGGACCGCTTCCGGGTCGGCGAACCCCGGCGGCACGGCGTCGCAGGGCAAGCCGGTGGGCTACGGCAAGAGCGTGCGGCGCACCACCGCCGACCAGGACAAGGGATCGCGGAATCGCCAGGTCACGCTGTCGGGATATCTGACCTCGAAGGGGGCGGGGCTGTCCGGACAGAAGATCAGCCTGTCCTTCAAGCCGTCCGGGCGGTCCACCTACACCTACGTCACCTCGGCCACGACCGGTGCGAAGGGGTACTACAGCGTGAAGGTCCCGGGCGGGACCGGCGGCACCTGGAAGGCCGACTTCTCCGGCACCGGCACGAAGACGAAGTCCTCGGGGACCGCCTATGTGAGGTGACTCCGCCGTCTGGGGCGTCAGCAGGGGATGGACGCGGCCCCGGCTCCTTGAGGGAGCCGGGGCCGCGTCGTCGGTCTCTGGCGTCCGGGCCGTAGCGGCCCGCTGTAGGGGCGGTTGGATCAGCGGGTCGGCCACAACTTCACCGTGTCGTCGTCGCTGCCGGTGGCGAGGATTCCGCCGTCCGGGCTGAAGGCCACCGAGTAGACCCATCCGGTGTGGCCGCCATCGTCGGTACGGCTGTCCGGGGTGTCGAGCACGGCCGCCAGGTGGTGCATTGTGTTGGCGCGCATGCGGACCAGCTTCATCGGGGCGTCTTGGACGCCACTTGTCTCGTGCTAGAACGCCTGCTCGGCGCTCACGCCTCGCGTACGGGAGCGTCCGGGGTCAGGATGCGCTCGACCGCGTCCGCGACCAGATCATCGACCTGTGATCCGGGAAAGATGTCGGGCAGGGTGAGCCGCTCCAGGATCAGCCAGTTCAGCGCCATGTAGAGCAGCACCACCGTGGTGGCGTCTCCCGGCATCCCGGACTCCAGGTGGAAGCTGATGTTGGCGTCCAGGTCGGTCCGGATCCTCCGGGTGAGCACCGCGCGTAGTTCGGGGCGGCGGGTGGCTTCCAGGCGCAGCTCGATCAGGGCCAGGTAGACCGCCGGGAAGTCGGTCAGGCGGCCCACCATCGCGCGCATCAGCGCGGTGAGGTGGGCGCGGTCGCGTGGCCCCTCCACCACCTCGGCGAAGGCCGGCGCGTCCGGCTGCCACCGCTCGTAGACGCGTGCCCCCGCCTGTGTCAGCAGGTCGTCGCGGTTGGTGAAGTAGTTCGACGCCGTGCCGTTCGGCACCTTCGCCTCGCTGTCCACAGCGCGGAAGGTCAGTCCGCGCGCGCCCTCGCGGGCCAGGACCTCGATGGCGGCGTCGACGAGCGCCGCCCGCCTGGCCGGATTCTGCCGCATCGCATCTCCAACGATCTCGGTTGACACCACTCTGAATGTAGTACTACGGTCTAATCACTCCAAGCAGAGTACTACATACGTAGCGATGAAAGGCCCCGTATGCGAGTCGAGTTCACCGCACTGTCCACTGCTAACACCGCTTCCACCGCTTCCACCGCTAACACCGCTTCCGCCGCGATGGCCGCGCCGGGCTGGAGGGGGATGCCGATCCCGCCGCAGCCCCGGCACGACCGCCGCCAGGCTCCGAGGCCGCGATCCGTACCCCGGCCGAGGCCGCTGCCCAAGCCCGGCGGAGCCAGGTGAGCGGCGGTCGGGTCCACCGCTCACCCGACCGCTGAGAACGCCACCGAGAACGACCCAGGGAACGACGTCGGATTCGGCACAGAGCCCCGCACGGGGCTCCACCGGAAGACGACACCAGAACGACACGGAAAAGGATCCATGCGAAAGCTCACGTACTACGTCGGCATGACCATCGACGGCTTCATCGCCGCGCCGGACGGCAACGCCGACTTCTTCCCCGTGACCCAGGACGTCGTGGACTTCATCCGCGACGACTATCCGGACATGCTGCCGAGCCATCTCCGGGCCCAACTCGGCGTCGACGACGGCAACCGGGACTTCGACACCGCGGTGCAGGGACGCCTCACCTACGAGCCCGCGCTGGCAGTCGGTGTGACCAGCCCGTACGCGCACCTGCGCCAGTACGTGGTGTCCCGGAGCATCACCGGCAGTCCCGATCCGGCGGTCGAGATCGTCACCGGCGATCCGCTCGCCAAGATCCGCGAACTCAAGGCCGAGGACGGCAAGGACATCTACCTGGCCGGCGGTGGCCGCCTCGCGGGCACCCTGCTCCCAGAGATCGACGAACTGGTCATCAAGCTGTACCCGGTCGTCGCCGGATCCGGCATCCCGTTGTTCACCGCCGACTTCTCCCCGACCTACTTCACCCTCACCGGTACCCGCGTCCTCGACAGCGGGATGGTCGTCCTCACGTACGCGAGGACGTGATCAGGGCTCATCGGCCCCAGGCCCCTCAGAGGGGCGTGACCTGGCACGGGACCAACCGGCACGGTCCCTTCGCGGGTCCCGCCCGTCCGGCGCACATGATCCCGGCCGCGTCCCGGCTGCTAGGGTGCCGGACATGGGTTGCACATGTTTCATGAGGCTGCGCCGCGCCTAGCGGCGGGCTGACCTCACTGTTCACCAGCTCCGCCGCACATCGGAGTCATCGCCGGTGCGGCACCACGTGCTGCCCGGCTCCGATCTTCCAGCGCGGAGCACACCCATGTCTCACCCCTATCAGGGCGGCCGGCACGAGCTCGGTCAGAACTTCCTCGTCGACCGTTCGGTGATCGCCACCGTCGAACGACTCGTCGCGCGTACGAGCGGGCCGATCGTGGAGATCGGCCCCGGAGACGGCGCCATGACCCTGCCGCTGAGCCGGTCCGGCCGACCGATAACCGCGGTGGAGATCGATCCGAAGCGCGCACGGCGGCTGGAACGGCGCACCCCGGAGAACGTGGTCGTCGTCAACTCGGACATCCTGCGCTTCCGCTTCCCCAGGCACCCGCACGTGATCGTCGGCAATCTGCCCTTCCACCTGACGACCCCGATCATGCGGCGGCTTCTCACGGAAGACCGGTGGCACGCGGCGGTGCTGCTGGTGCAGTGGGAGGTCGCCCGCCGGCGGGCGGGAGTGGGAGGAGCCAGCCTGCTGACCGCGAGTTGGTGGCCGTGGTACGAGTTCGAGGTGCACTCGCGGGTTCCGGCCCGATCGTTCCGGCCCGTGCCCTCGGTCGACGGCGGGCTGCTCACCATGGTCCGCCGGGCGTACCCGCTCGTCCCCGACCGCAGGCCGTACCAGGACTTCGTCAAGCAGGTCTTCACCGGACGAGGGAGCGGACTGCGCGAGATCCTCGACCTGACGGGCCGGGTCGACCGTACGGCGCTCCGCGACCGGCTGCGGGCGGATCGTGTGTCCCCTTACGCGCTGCCGAAGGATCTCACCGCTGACCAGTGGGCCTCCCTGTGGCGCCTCACCCTGGCCGATGCCGCCGAGCGCCCATCGCTGAGGCGGCGCGCACGACGCTGATTCCGGTACGGAGGCGTCTGCCGCCTCACGTCGTCCGGTACGACCCCGATCCCCAAGGACGGGCCCCGCCGGCTTCGGCCGGCGCGGGCGCCTTCGCCTTCGCCATCGCCCCGATGGAGGACCATGGTGGGTCGGGTCTCGCCTCGCTAGGGTGAGGAGATCACCGCGCATGGAGGAGCCGATGCCCGCTGGCCCGCTGGAGCCGGGAGACCCGCGCGTGCTGGGGGAGTTCGAGGTCGTCGGGCGTCTGGGCGAGGGCGGGCAGGGGATCGTCTACGAAGGGCGGAGCCGGTCCGGCGAGCGGGTGGCGATCAAAGTGCTTCGCAGCGGCGCGGATCCCGCCTCGCGCCGCCGGTTGGCCAGGGAGCTGCAGTCGGCACAGCGGGTGGCCCCCTTCTGTACGGCCCGGGTGCTGGCGGCGGAGACCGACCGGCCCGTCCCCTACGTCGTGAGCGAGTTCATCGCGGGCCCCTCACTGCAGGATCGGGTGCGTGACGAGGGCCCTCTGCGTGGGGGCGACCTCGATCGCCTGGCGGTCGCCACGGCCACCGCGCTCGCCGCCATCCACAGCGCGGGGGTCATCCATCGGGATTTCAAACCGGCCAACGTGCTGCTCGGCCCGGACGGCCCACGGGTGGTCGACTTCGGCATCGCCCAGTTACTCGACGCCAGCACGATGCCCTCGTCGCTGTCCGGCACCCCGCCGTACATGGCTCCCGAGCAGCTGGGCGGCGTGCACGGATCGCCCGCGGCCGACGTGTTCTCCTGGGCCGCGACCATGGTCTACGCCGCCACCGGCCGTGCGCCGTTCGGCAGTGACACCGTCGCCGCGGTCTTCAGCCGGATCCTCAACGCCGAGCCCGACCTCATGGACGTTCCGTCGCCTCTGCGGGAGACGCTGGCCGTCTGCCTCGCCAAGGATCCCGGGGTACGCCCCTCCGCCCGGGAGCTCATGATCCGCCTGGTCGAGCCCGGAGCCCCGACCGTCACGGTCCCCGACGTCGGCCCGGTGCCCACCGCCTACCTGCCCGCTGACTGGGGTGACCGGGCGGATCAGGTTCCGGTCGCGGCCGGCCCCGGGCCGACCAGACCGCTTTTAACCGATTCGTCCGGAACGCAGAGTCCAGTCGGCTCCGCGTACGGCCTGGCACCCACCCGCCACCTCGGCCGTTCCGACACGGCGGTGCGGGAAACGGCGCCGCAGCACGGTGAGCCGGTGCCCCGACGGGGGCGGCGGCCTGCCGTACTGATCGCGATCACCGGCACCGCCGCGGCGCTCGTGACGGCGGTGGCGCTGTACGCCACAGGGGCGCTCGGTGGCCCCTCCGGAGACCGCGACGGCGCGGCGAGCCCGGAGGCCGCTGCCGACACCGGCGGGGACTCCGGATCACGCTCGGCCGCAGGCGGGCAACCGGCTTCCGCGCCACCGTCGACGCCGCCCTCGGCCCAGCCGGGAGGCGGAGTCCCGGAGGCGTTCGCCGGAACGTGGACGGGCCAGGTCGTCTCGCAGGACGATCGGCAGAAGACCGCCGACGTCACGCTCACCCTGCTGCGTGACCAGCCGACGGGGACGTGGCGGGCCGGCGCGTGCGAGCAGCAGGTCACGCTGACCCGGGTCAGGACCGGGAACGTGCTCGACCTGACCCGCGTACAGCGGAATCAGTGTGTGGGGGGAGACATGACCCTCACTCTGAAAGACCGGGCGACCCTGGACTTCGTGGGCCAGGAGGGCGCGAGCGCGCTGGAGTATCGCGGGAACCTGTACCGGTCCTGACGCGGGACCGGCCCAGGCGCGTGACCACGCGTCGCACCGCCACCGGACGCCTGGTCGACGCTCAACCCGCCCGCGTGATCTGGAACGAGTAGGCCCCGGTCTTCGCCGCACCTGATCTGACCACGAGCGCGTACCGGCCGTCTCCATTGGAGAGCGGGATGTCCGACTCGTATCCGCAGAGTGGGACGGGCTGCCGTGGGCCGGCGATGTTCTTCTCCGCGGCATCCGTGAGCTCCAGCTCGATGGCCGTGCACGCCCCGGCTCCACCGAGGATCTTGATGGCCGAGGCGCCGTCCGCGTCGAACTCGAAACGGTCGATGCGTCCTGGCACGTCCAGCCGTCCCGCGCCGTCCGGGCTGCCCTCGCCGATCTTCAGGCCGATCGTCGCCGGGAACGTGCGGACCTTCACCGTCGCGATCCTGAAACTGTACGGCCCGATGACGTTCGTGTTCCCGAAGACCTCCAGCCGGTGCTTGCCCGCCTTGGTCAACGTGACGACCGACGTGCCCCAGCTGAGAGCGATGCCGGACGGGCTGACCGGCTGGCCGTCGACCTCGGAGAACACCTGGAACTGGATGTCGCCGCCGTTCATGTCGGTGACGTAGAAATCCCTGGCGTCGCCCAGGTCCAGGGTGAACGTGTCCCTCTGCCCGGCGCGGGCGAGCTCGGCCGCGACGGTGCTGCCGTCGACGAGAGCCCCACCCGGCCGCACATCCGTCTGGGCCTGGGCCGGGTCGCCCGTCTCGGTCGCGGCCGCGGCCGGCTCGCTGTTCTCCGTGGGGCGGGTGGTCTCGGTGGGCGGGGTGGTCTCGGTCGCCGTGCTGGTCACGCGCTCCGGAACGGGCTGATCGCTCCGGAGCGCGTTGACGCCGGAACCGCATCCGGTGATGGTCAGGAGCACGAAGGTCGCGCCGGCGGCAAGCCGGCGGGGCACGCTGAGGCGTCCAGTGGGGGAGGCTTTCATGCCAGCCATTGTGCGAAGCCTGCTTGCAGCCAGCTTGCCGTTGTGGATTCCGGTTTTCGGAACCCGCTGGAGCATCGCTGATCCGGAGCTCGTAGACCGGGACAAAACGGACCTTCCTCCCCTCGCCGACACCGCGGGAAGCTCGGGCGCGGCGGATGGGGGACACGACCGCGGCGACCGGTTTTCCACACAACCGGCGTTCTCCACAGAACGCGACTCGGGAAGGGAGGGCCGTCCGCCGCGCTGCCAGCCTGGGCCTTCGTCGTCCAGTGGAGGTGCCCATGACCGCCAAGATCCTGCTGCCGGTGGCCGCCTCGGTGAGCGTCGCCTACGTGGTCGCCGCTCCCGATGAGCCCGTTCCCGCCGCCGCGGTCACCGAGCTGGTGGGGGCCCTTCCTCCTGGCGTCGAGCTGCGGGTCGAGGAGATCGACGGCGCTCATCCGTCACTCGCCCACGCGATCCGGGTGCTCTCCTGCCCGGACTGCTCGCCCGACGTCGATCCGCTCGTCGCTGTGCTGCTGGAGATGGCGAAGGGGCATCTCCAGATCACCTGTACGGCTCCGCCGGGGTGGCCGCCCGACCACTTGCACTGGTGCGCCCTGGCGACCGACCGCCTCGCGGACCTCACCCGAGGGATCCGCCTCGATCCGCGCACCCCGCGGTTGCTGCCCGATCAATGGCGTTCGGAGCCGTTCCTCTCCCGCGAGGATTTCGCGGTGGCCACGTGGGTCTCCGTCAGCTTCACCCCCGGCGACGACGACCGGTTCGTCATGCGCACGACGGGGCTGTCCCTGCTCGGCCTGCCCGAGCTCAGGACCACGCGGCTCTCGGAGAGGCATCTTCACGGCTGGTTCCACCTCTTCTACGGCCTGGCCCACGTGCTCGCCTCGACGCTCTTCGCTCGGCCGCCCGGCCGCCGAGGCATCGAGATCCCGGTGGAACAGGTGGTGACGACCACCGACGTCAGGGCGGCGCATCGTCTGCCACCGCCCGCGCGCCGGAGGCGGGTCGTGGTCCGGCTGCGGTACGACCCGCGCACCCGTGATCTCTCCGTTCTGGCTCCCGCCGAGTTCGCCGGCCGGGAGGCCGAGTGGCGCGACCGGGTCGCGGCCGCGATGTGCGGCTGATGCGGTGATGGAAAAGATCACGGGCCTGCCAGGTGTTGTGGCCCGCTCGTCCTTGGTGTCCCGGGCCTCCCAGCCCAGACAGGGGCCCGGTCGCCGCACTGGCGACAGCCCTCCGACAACCGGTCAGGAGGCGCGGGGTCGGCGAGCGCTCGGTGCGAGCAGTCGTTCCAGTTCGATACGGAGGGTGGCGATGTCGATGCCCGAGGAGCTGATCACCCGCGCACCGAGCCCCTCGGCCTCCCGTAGCAGGCCGAGGAGGATGTGGCCGTCGCGGATCTCCTTGCTTTTCAGGGCGATCGCCTCGCGCAGGGACAGTTCGAGGGCCTTCTTCGCGCCCCGGTCGAAGGGGATGTGGCGGCCACTGAGCAGCAGGCCGCGATGGTTCCGGCTGGGTGCCCGGTCGAGGGCGCCGGGCCCGAAGGTCGCCTCGACTCTTTCCCGTACGGCCGCCAGGTCGATGCCGATCGTCTCCAGAGCGTCGGCGTCCAGGTCTCCGCCACGTTGGTCCGGTCCGGGAAGGGCGCGCAGCGTCGCCGCCTCGGCCCGGTCCAGGGTGAGGCCGTGCTCGTTCAGGATCTGTGCCGACAGTGTGTCCGGATTCCCGAGGAGGCCGAGCAGCAGGTGCTCGGTGCCGATGTGCCGGTGCTGCAACCGCCGGGCGTGCTCCTGCGCCTGGGTCACCGTCTGCCGGGCGTCGTTGGTGAACCGTTCGAACATCGCTACTTCTCCCGTCTCAGTAGTCCACGCCCGCCCGCGTACTTCTTGTGGACGGCCTGCCTGGTGACGCCCAGCAATGTGGCGATCTCCTGCCAGGACCAGCCCTGGGTCCGTGCGTTCTCCACCTGAAGTGCTTCAAGTCGCTCGACCAGCACCCGCAGGGCCCGGACGGCCCGCAGTCCGATGCCGGGGTCGCGGCTGCCGGCATCGCTGGCCAGCTGCGCCGTATCGTTCATGGTGTCAACCTAGGTTTACATCACTCGCGTGTCAACCCAGGTTTACATTCGGCCTCGCGACACGCGGGCACGAAAATCGATTGCCGAGCCTGGGACCGGCCTGTGAGCCTTGAGGACGTCATGCTCTCCTTGCCTGTCGCCGACCCCGGCATTCCCGACGCCCGAAGTCCCCTCCGCTACCTGTGGTGGGTCGCCTGTGCCCAGCGCGCCCCGCTCCTGATCGGCATCGGCTTCGCCATCCTCTGGTGGCTGGGCCAGGCCCTCGTGCCCGCCGCGCTGGGCAGCGCCATCGACGCACTGCTCTCCGCGGACACGGGCGGTCTGGTGCGCTGGTCCCTCGTCCTGCTCGGGCTGGGCGTCGTCCAGGCCGTCGCCGGCGCGCTGCGGCACCGGTTCGCCGTGTTCACCTGGCTGTCCGCCGCCTACCGCACGGTCCAGGTCACCTCACGGCAGGCCACCAGGCTGGGCGCGACCTTGCCGAAACGGCTCTCGACCGGTGAGGTGGTGAGCGTCGGCAACTCCGACATCGCTCACATCGGCAACGCGATGGACATCCTGCTGCGCGGCACGGGAGCGGTCGTCGCCGTCGTCACGGTGACGGTCCTGCTGATCACGAGGTCGCTGCCGCTCGGGCTCATGGTGCTGATCGGCGTGCCGGTGATGGCGGCCGCGGTGGGCCCGCTGCTCAGGCCGTTGCACCGTCGCCAGCACCAGCAGCGCGACCTGCAGGGCGAGCTGGCCACACGGGCGGCCGACATCGTGGCGGGCCTGAGGGTGCTTCGTGGCATCGGCGGCGAGCGGGTGTTCGCCGACCGCTACCGCGAGGAGTCGCAGCGGGTGCGGCGAGCCGGGGTCGGGGTCGCGTCGGTCGAGTCGGTGCTCGAAGGCGCCCAGATCCTGCTGCCCGGACTGCTCATCGCCTGCGTGACCTGGCTCGGCGCGCGGTTCGCCCTTGCCGGTGAGATCAGCGCGGGTGGGCTCGTCGCCTTCTACGGCTACGCGGTGTTCCTCATCGCGCCGCTCCGGACGCTCACCGAGGCCGCCGACAAGATCACCAAGGGGCATGTCGCGGCCCGCAGGGTCTGCCGGATCCTGTCACTGGACCCCGAGCTCTCCGGCGGCGACGCGACCCTGCCTTGGGGCGGTGACCTGCACGACGAGGAGTCCGGTCTGACGGTGCGGCGAGGGCTGCTGACCGCAGTGGCGGCGGCGGTGCCCGAAGACGCGATCACGATCGCCGACCGGCTCGGGAGGTACGCGCCCGGAGAAGTGACGCTGGGCGGCAGGCCGCTGGCCGATCTGCCGATGGCGGAGGTCAGGCGGCATGTCCTGATCGCGGACAACGCGGCCAAGCTCTTCACCGGCCGCCTGCGCGACGAGCTGGACGTCACCGGCACGGCTTCGGACGAGTCCGTGCACGAAGCCCTGGCCGCGGCGTGCGCGCAGGACATCGTGGAAGCGTTGCCCGACGGTCTGGACGCTCACGTGGCCGAGTCCGGCCGCGAGTTCTCCGGCGGCCAGCAGCAGCGGCTGCGCCTGGTCAGGGCGCTGGTCACCGATCCCGAGATCCTGGTCCTGATCGAGCCGACCAGCGCGGTGGACGCCCATACGGAGGCGCGGATCGCCGAGCGGCTGGGCCGGGCGCGCGCGGGTCGCACCACCCTCGTCTGCACGACCAGCCCGCTCGTCCTCGACCACGCCGACCTCGTCCTCTTCGTGGAGGACGGCAAGGTGCGGGCCGAGGGCACCCACCGGGAGTTGCTCGCCGGGGAACCCGCATACCGGTCCACGGTCACCCGAGGGGAGGAGTAGTCGATGGCACGCGAGATCCTGCCGGTCGCCGACCAGGCGCAGGTGCGCGCCTACGCGCGGCGACTCACACTGAAGTACCCCCGCGAGCTCACGCTCGCTCTGGGCCTGCACGCCCTCGCCGCCATGGCGGGGCTGGCCGCGCCCCGGTTGCTGGGCGGGTTGGTCGAGGCCGTCAAGGACGGCACCGACACCGTCAACGTCGACACGGTCGCCCTGGCCATCGCCGGATTCGTGGTCATGCAGGCGATCCTGGTCAGGTTCGCCGTCTACGCCTCGTCCCGGCTGGGCGAGAAGGTGCTCGCCGAGTTGCGTGAGGACTTCGTCGACAAGATCCTCGCGCTGCCGCTGTCCACCGTCGAGCGGGCCGGGTCCGGTGACCTGCTCACTCGCACGTCCCGTGACGTGGACGCGCTCTCCCGCAGTGTGCGGCACGCCGTACCCGAGACGCTGATCGCGATCGTCACCGGGGCGTTCATGGTGGGCGCGGTCCTCGTGGTCGGGCCCATCCTCGCGGTGCCCTCGCTGCTCGCCGTGCCGCTGCTGTGGATCGCCACGCGGTGGTACCTCAACCGTGCCAGAGACGGCTACCTGCGGGAGAACGCCGCGTACGCCGAGATGACGGAGGGGCTGGCCGAGACCGTGGACGGCGCGCGGACCGTGGAGGCCCTGGGCCTGCGGGACCGCCGCCACCGCAGGACGGACGGCGACATCGCCCGCTCGTGGAAGGCCGAGCGGTACACCCTCGGCCTGCGCATGGTGTGGTTCCCCGCCGTGGAGTTCGGCTACGTGATCCCGGTCGTGGCCACCCTTCTCATCGGTGGTCTGTTCTCCATGGAGGGCTGGGCGTCGGTGGCCCAGGTGACCACGGCGACGCTCTACGTGCAGCAGCTCATCGACCCGCTGGACCGGCTGCTGTCCTGGGTGGACGAGCTCCAGGTCGGTGGGGCCTCGCTGGCGCGCCTGCTCGGCGTGGCCAACGTCAAGGAGGACCGCGTGGCCGGGGTTGAACGGCCCGACGGCGACGAGCTCCGGGCGGCCGACGTCCGGTACTCCTACCGCGAGGGACGCGACGTGCTGCACGGCATCGATCTGAACGTGCGCCAGGGCGAGCGGCTCGCCATGGTCGGCCCGTCAGGCGCGGGCAAGTCCACCCTGGGCCGGCTGCTCGCGGGCATCCACGGCCCGCGCACCGGCACTGTCACCGTGGGCGGGACGCAGCTGGTCGAGCTGCCGCTCGACGAATTGCGCGGCCACGTCGCGCTGGTCACCCAGGAGCATCATGTCTTCCGGGGAACGCTGCGTGACAACGTGCTGATCGCGCGTCCCGACGCCTCCGACGGCGAGGTCCGGCGTGCGCTGGCCGCGGTGGACGCGTGGGAGTGGGTCGAGCAGCTCGACGAGGGACTGGACACGATCGTCGGCTCCGGTCGCACCGCGATCTCACCGGCGCAGGCGCAGCAGCTCGCGCTCGCCCGCCTCGTGCTGGCCGACCCGCACACGCTCGTACTCGACGAGGCGACCTCGTTGATCGACCCGCGCGCCGCGCGCAACCTGGAGCGCTCGCTGGCGGCCGTCCTCAAGGGGCGGACCGTGATCGCCATCGCGCACCGGCTCTACACCGCGCACGACGCCGACCGCGTCGCCGTCGTCGAGGACGGCCGGATCAGCGAGCTGGGCTCGCACGACGAGCTGGTCGCGGCGGGCGGTGCCTACGCCGCGCTGTGGCAGAGCTGGCACGGCGGAGGCGTCGCCGGGCCGGTCAGGGAGCCTTCCTGAGCCGGTCCGCGCCGTACGGCATGGCCGCGGGCCGGGGCACGCCCCGAGGACGCGGCCATGCCGTCAGGTCGACGCCGTCTGGTCAGCCCAGGGCCTTCTTGAGGAAGTCGACCTGGAGGAGCAGCAGGTTCTCCGCGACGACCTCCTGCGGCGTCATGTGGGTCACGCCGGACAACGGCAGGACGGTGTGCGGGCGTCCGGCGGCGAGCAGCGCCGACGACAGCCGCAGCGTGTGTGCCGCCACCACGTTGTCGTCCGCGAGGCCGTGCACGAGCAGCAGCGGCCGCTCCAGCTTCTCCGCGTCGGCGAGCAGCGAGGACGCCTCGTAGTGTCCCTCGTCCGGGTGGCCGAGATACCGCTCGGTGTAGCAGGTGTCGTACAGCCGCCAGTCCGTCACCGGGGCCCCGGCGATCGCCGCGTGGAACACGTCCGGGCGCCGGAGGACCGCCAGCGCGGCCAGATAACCGCCGAACGACCAGCCGCGGATGCCCACCCGTGACAGGTCGAGGTCGTACTCGGCCGCCGCGCCGTGCAGCGCCTCCACCTGGTCGTCGAGCGTGACGGTGAAGTTGTGCAGCACCTCGCGCTCGAAGGCCGGGCCGCGACCGGGAGTGCCCCTGCCGTCCGCCACGATCACCGCGAAGCCCTGCTCGGCCCACCACTGGGACTCCAGGAACATCCGGCCGGAGGCGAGCACGCGCTGGGCGCCCGGGCCGCCGTACGGGTCCATGAGGACCGGCAACTTCCCGCTGCCCGGCTCGTACCAGGAGGGGAGCAGCACGGCCGTGGCCAGATTGCGCTTGCCGGTGGGGACGAGCGAGACGCGCAGGTCGATGCCGGGCCGCTCGGCGTGGGAGTCGATGTGGCCGCACGGCCGGCCGCCCCGGAAGATCCGGGTGACCGAGGTCTGGCTCTCCAGCGTGGCACCGATGATCACCGTCGTGCCTCCGGCGGACGTGCCGCTGTAGACACCCGGCTCCTCGGGGCTCACCCGCGCGAGCACGCCCGCCGAGCAGGTCCACACCTGGACCTCGGTGGGGTCGGCGCTCGCCTGGAACAGGACCGTGTCCCCGTCGACGGCCAGCACCGAGCGCACCTGCAGGGTCGGGGGCGTGACCGGACGGTCGCCGACGATCAGGCGCCGCCCGCCCTCGGAGTCGGCCACCCAGACCAGGGTGCCGTCGGACAGGTGGTCGGGGACGCCGGGGACGATGTCCACCCAGGCGGGGTCGACGTCCTCGCGGACCGGCGCGAGGCCGTCCGTGACCGTGAGCAGGCGCAGGGCCTTCTGGTCGCGCGGCATGGTGACGATCGCCAGGCCGTGGTCGTCCCAGAGCGCGGTGACGAGATACTCGTCGTCGAACGGGACCGGGGAGCGCGAGCCGTCCAGCCCGAGAACGAAGAGCTCGGTCCGGGCGTTGGGCGTGCCCGCCGCCGGATAGGCCACGGTCACCGGCTCGGACGCCGGGTTGGCCGGGTCGGCGATGTGCCAGCGCGTGACCGGGGCCTCGTCGACCCGCTCGACCAGCAGGGCGTCACCGTCGGGGGACCACCAGTAGCCGCGCATCCGGTCCATCTCCTCGGAGGCGATGAACTCGGCCAGGCCGTAGGTGACGCCTTCCTCGGCGGCGAGGACGACGTCCTCGTCCGCGACCAGGTCGCGCACGTGCAGCGCACCCCCGGTGACGTACGCGACGCGGGTGCCCGAGGGGTTCAGCCTGGGGTCGATCACCGGCCCCGGGGTCTCCAGGTGGCGTACGGCTCCCGCCGCCAGATCGACCAGGTAGAGAGCTCCGGACAGGGCGAAGACGGCCTGTTCTGCCGCGGAGTCGGTGGCGTAGGCCACCACGCCGCCCGCCGCCTCGCGGGACCGCTCACGGCGGGCGCGCTCCTCGGGCGGGAGGTTCTCCTCTCCGCCGCCGAGCGAGAGGGGGTCCACGACGAGCCGCTCGGCGCCGGTCGCGACGTCGAACTCCCACAGGCACGTCACCGGGTCGGCGCCGGACCTCGACCGGAGGAAGATCACCCGACCGCCGTCGGGAGAGATCGTGAAGCCGCGCGGGACGCCCAGGGTGAAGCGCCGGGTCCGGGCAAACAACCGGGGAAAGCTCTCAGTCATAACTCCCCATCCTGCCAGCTAGGCTCGGAGCATGACTGACCGGCGATTGCTGCTCGTGCACGCCCATCCCGACGACGAGTCGATCGGCTCGGGGGCGACCATGGCCAAGTACGCCACGGAGGGCGCCCATGTCACGCTGGTGACCTGCACCCTCGGCGAAGAGGGTGAGGTCATCCCGCCGGAGCTGGCGCACCTGGCCGCCGACAGGGACGACACGCTCGGGCAGCACCGCATCGGCGAGCTGGAGTCGGCCTGCCGGGCGCTCGGGGTCAGCGACCACAGGTTCCTCGGCGGCCCCGGCCGCTGGCGCGACTCCGGCATGATGGGCGCCCCCACCAACGACCGGCCGGACTGCTTCTGGCGGGCCGATCTCGACGAGGCGGCCGCGGAGCTGGTCGCGGTGATCCGCGAGGTCCGGCCGCAGGTGCTCGTCACCTACGACGAGAACGGCTTCTACGGCCATCCCGACCACATCCAGGCGCACCGCGTGGCCCGGCGGGCGTTCGAGCTGGCCGCCGACCCCGCGCACCCCGGCGGGGAGCCGTGGCAGATCGCCAAGTTCTACTACACGGCCATGCCGAAGTCGGTGATGAAGCGCGCCGCCGAGACGATGCGCGAGGCCGACATCGAGTTCTGGGGCGAGGATGTCGATGTCCTGCCGTTCGGTTGCGCGGACGAGGAGGTGACCACGGAGATCGACGCTCGCGCCCACATCACGGCGAAACTGGACGCGATGCGCGCGCACGCCACGCAGATCGCGGTCGACGCCCCGTGGTTCGCGCTCTCCAACAACGTCGGCCAGGCCGCACTGGGGGTCGAGCACTTCATTCTCCACGCCGGCGTTCCCGGCCGCCCCGGTGTCGGCGCGCCGTACGAGGTGGGAGGCATCGGCGAGCCGTACAACCGTGAGGATGATCTCTTTGCAGGCATCGACTAGTCCCCCGCCGGAGCAGGGGGAGTCCCCCGCCGTCACCGGCGCGGCCTACGGCATGCTCTTCGTGCTCGGGGTCGTGCTCGGCGTGGTCGGCGGTTTCGAGCACTCCTGGTACGCCGGGGACGTGCCCGTCGCGGCGATCGTGTGGCTGCCGATCCTGTTCGCAGTGCCGTACGCCATGGGGCGGCTGATCGGGGGCAAGATGGGCGCGCTGCTGCCCGCTGCCGGCTGGATGTTGGTCTCGTTCTTCCTGGCCAGCAAGCAGGCCGCGGGAGACCTGGTCATCGCCGCCGATCCGGCCGGATACTGGTATCTCTACGGAGGGACGGCGGCCCTCGTGGTCGCCATCATGGTCACGCGATCCCAAGGTTCGTGGCTCCTGAGGCGCTGAATGAGACCGTATGAGATGGCACCGGTTCCGGCAGGTCGTCAACATCGTCAACCTCTCCACCCCCGTCGGCCTGCTGATCGCGCTGATCGGCGGGGCCACTCCGCGTAAGGGCGAGCACGGGCTCATCCTGGCGCACGGCTACCGCATCCCGTTTCCGGTGGCCGGCGCGTTCACGGTCGGCAATGTGGTCCTCACCAAGAACCGGGACGGCTACCTCGTCGGCGAGCTGCTCGCCCACGAGTCCCGGCACGCCACGCAGTACGTTCTCTGTGTGGGGTTGCCGATGCTTCCGCTCTATGTGATCGCGGCCGCTGTCTCGCTGGTCGTCTGCGGCGATCCCGCCTCGTGCAACGTCTTCGAGCGGCTGGCCGGACTCGAGGACGGAGGCTACGCCCGGCGTCACCCCTGGTGGCGCCGACCGGCTCGGTGAACGCCGGCAAACGACACCGATCGAGGTGTACGGCGGGTGTCAGACCTTCCCGATATCGGAGGACAGGTCCAGGCCCAGGATGTGGTCGAGATGCAGGAAGGTCTCGAACCGCGAGCCCGGCGCCACCGAGTCGTCGATCTCCAGCTCGCGTACCAGCCGCACGGCGAGCGGTGTGTCGAGATCGTCGTCGAACGCCTCCCGGATGCGGGCGGCCCGCTCCCTGGCGATCGGCCCGCTGGGCGACTCCGCCCACCGGGCGACACGCCCTCGCCACCGCCTGACCGTCCGGTCGGCCGATCGCAGCGCGTCCCAGCTCAGGTCCACCGGGCCGCGGTAGTGATGCTCCAGGAGCGCCAGCCGTACGGCCAGCGGGTCGAGGCCGGCGGCCTCCACGTCGGAGACCAGCGTGTCCGCTGGCGCGTTTCCCTCGAACAGCAGCGGCCCGCCCACCACTCGGTGCCGGCCGTCAGGACCGCCGGGGCCGAGCACGAGATCGACGGGCTCCCCGGCGTACGGCAGGGGCGTGGACAGGTGGATGTTCAGCGCGAGCGGGCCCGGCTCCCCGGCGTCGCCGTGGGTGAGCACCCGCAGGCCGTGTCGCTCGATCACCCGGCGTACGAGGTCGGGCAGCAGGTAGGACAGTGGGCCCGGCGGTGTGGAGACGTACATCCGCAGCGCCCGCGCCCCGGCGGGGGCGACCCGTTCGACGCTGTCCCGCAGGGTGTCATGGAGCCGCAACATGCTCCGAGCCTAGCCAGGTGGGCGTGATCGACCAATCCGCTGTGATCGTGCTACGTATTTGCGGTGAAATTTCGCAATACCGTGGCCGTCGTCGCCCTGACGGCAGACCAGGATCACCTGGCGGCTGTGGGTGGACGGCAAGGACCTGCCGCACCGCCTGACCACGTCATGGAAGCGCGGCCCCAGTGACGACTTCCCGATGGACACCGGCTCCGCCGTCACCACGAACCACGACGCCTGGGGCTCGAAGGTGACGGTCGCCTCGCCGCTGGAGTGATTCAGGAGTCGAGGAAGTTCAGGATGTCCCGGTCGCCGCGGTCCCGCAGCCTGGCCATGATCTCCTCACGCGCCGCGCCCTCGGGGAGACCGATGCGGGCACCGATGAGCCGCAGGCCCTCCGCCTCGGAGGCGACCGGCGCGGTGTAACCGATGAGATGCAGGGCCCGGTTGAGCGCGGCCAGCCCCGGCGTGGCGGCGGGCAGGAAGCGGGTCAGCAGCTCCCCGCCGTCGGAGACGGTGAGGAAGACGTGATCGCCCTCCGAGGCGTTGTAGCCCGCGAGCACCGGCCGGATGGACCCCATCGTCGGCTGGTTGTGCCAGCTGATCACCACCTCACCGGACGGCGTCGAGGCGGTCAGCTGCCCGCCCGGGGCCATGCCCAGGTGTGCGGCGAAGCCGGTCGGCAGCGGCGACCCGGAGCCGCGCAGGTGCTCGGGGTTGACGTCCACCCGGTGCCACCAGCGGCCGTCCCTGCTGCGGAAGCAGCGACGGGTCATCGACACGTCCCGGCGCGGTTGGTACGGCTCGGCCTGCTCCTGCCCGGCCACCCGGATCCAGCCGCGCTGCGTGCGCTCGAACCCGGGGCCCCCGGCGTACGCCCGGACGGAGCTCTCGCTCACCTCGTACCGGGAGGTGAGGCTGCTGACGATCGTGCTGACCGACGCCTCGCCGCCCGCCCGCTCGATCTCGCGGGTGATCATCTCGCGGATGCCGAGGTACTCCTCCCCGCCCCAGCGCCGCAGGCCGTACTTGTTGCGGTCGAGGCGCAGGAACCGGTCGTCGGCGGTGAGCTGGTTGCGGATCCCGACCAGGCTGTAGTCCTCGCCGATCCGCGACTGGATCTCCTCGGGCGAGAGCGCGGTGCCGGCCACGGCGAGCACGGCCTCGGCCTTGTCGTTGACGCTGCGCGGCCACGGGACCACGTGTCCTTCCAGCACCCGCAGGTGCGGGACGGCGGCGAGCCAGCGCTCCGCCACGTCCTCGCGGATGCCGAGCTGGGCGACCAGGGACACCGCCTCGCCCAGGGGACGCGGGCCGTCGGCGAAGAGCTGCCGGGTCTTCTCCCGCAGCTCGTCGGCCCCACCGGCGACCAGCCAGCCGTCCACCTGGTCGTAGCCGGTGAGCAGGGTGCGCAGGAACCGCCATGTGGGGATCCCCAGCGTGGCGAGCTCGGCGCGGTGCCACGGGACCGCCGCGGCGAGATCGTCGGCGGGTACGGCGGAGCCCAACCGGCCACGGAGCCAGGTGAGGTGCGCGGTCAGCGGGCCCGCCTCGGGTGAGGTGAGCCATGACTCCACGTGGTCACGCAGGTCGCGCTCGATCTGCCGGATGCGCTCGCGGGTCACTGAGAACCGCTGGGCCAGCTCGTCCAGCGTCACCCGCTGCTCGGCGTAGAGCCGGTCCCTCGCGATGGCGCGCTGCCGGTCGTCGAGCCGGGCGAAGACCTCGTCGATGATCTCGGGGATCGGGCGCTCGGGCAGAGCCGGCGCGACGGGGGCGCCGGACGGCTCCTCGGCCGGCTCGGTCTCCAGGAGCCTGCCGATGACGTCCGCGAACAGCTGCTGGACGGCCTCGCGCGGGCCGGGCGTCTGGAGGCTCTCCTGCGGATTGGTGAACCTCAGCAACGGCAGGATGTCACCGAGCGCCAGGTGTCCCCAGCAGGCCGTGGTGAGATCCACCAGCCGGGAGACGACCCGCTCGATCCCCACCGCCGCACAGGCCCGATCGAGGGGAATCGCCTGCCACCACGCGTCTGGAAGACCGGGGTCGCTCGCGATCGGCTCGACCTGACTGGGTGCGGTCCAGCGCAGGGGAGGCACGATGTCGCTCAGGCTAAGGTTCATGCAGGTCCAACCGGCAAGGGGAATATATCCGCAGTTCAGACTAGGGGATCAGGCAGGTAGGAAGGGACTCGCTCGTCCGGTGTGGGAGACGTAGAGCATCTCGCTGGCCCGTGTGCACGCCACGTAGAGGAGCCCCCGTTCGCGTTGCAGGTCGTGCGCCCGTGCCGTCGGGTCCTCGGCGGCCGGGGTCAGTGCTTCGGGTGCCGGCACGATTCCGTCAGCCACGCCTATCACGGCCACCCGCCGGAATTCCAGTCCCTTCATCCCGTGCAGCATGGTCACCTTGACGCTGATCCCGGCCTCCTGCAGCGCCGTACGCGCGGCTCTGACGAGGTCGGTGGTGCGGGCAGCCACGGCGATCTGGTCCTCGGGGACGCCGTCGGCGAGCCACGAGGAAAGGTGGGACACCAGCCCGGCCAGCTCCGCCTCCTGGGAGACGTATCCGAGGACCGTGGGGCGCGGCCCGTGCTGCAGCGCCCGGTAGCCGTGCAGTTCGGCGATGCCCTCGACGAGGCCGTCCGCCGGCCCGCCGCCGCGCAGCCGGATGCCGAAGGACAGGATCTCGTGCGGCAGCCGGTAGGAGATCGTGAGGTGGAATCTCCGCGTGGGGATGCCGAGCCCGGCCAGCGCGACACGGGTGTCGAACATGCGCTGGTGGGGGTCGCCCACGATGAACATGTCGTTCGGCGCGAGCGGCACCGCCGCCCGCAGCAGGCGCCACTGCGCCGGGTGCAGGTCCTGAGCCTCGTCCACCACGATGTGCCGGTACGGCTCCCTGCCCGGTGCCTCGTCGCCCAGCATGTCGCCGGTGGACCGGCCGAGCAGTTCGGCGGCCTCGGACGCGAGCTGAAGGAGGGTCCGTCGGCCGGATTCCCGCAGCCGCTCGGTGACGTACTGGACGGCGCGCCAGACGGTGGCGCGGATCTCCGGTGACAACTCGACCGTACGGCCGGAGCGCGGGGCGGCGAGGTACTCGTCCAGGGTGCGCAGGTTCTGGGAGAGGATCACCTGCTCCCATTCGCGCAGCAGGAACGCGGCAGCGAACCTGCTGCCCGCCGCCTCCTGCCACAGCGCGGCCAGGTCGCCGGTGCCGACCAGGGTCGGCGGGCGGCCCTCGGCCTCGGACACGATGCGGTGCGCGAGCCGGTCGACGTTGCGCACCTCGATGCGCTCGCGCACGGTCTCGTCGTCGACGATCAGGTCCAACCGGGCGGCCAGCTCGGAGGCCAGCGCCTGGGAGAAGGTGACCAGCAGGACGGGCCCGGCCGCCGCGCGGGCCAGGTACGCGGCCCGGTGCAGGGCGATGACCGTCTTGCCGGTGCCCGCGCCGCCGGTCACGAGCGTCGGCAGGTCGTACTGCGGCCAGTTGGCGTACGTGTGCTGCGGCGGATAGAGGAACGTGGCCCAGTGCGGGGCGTTGAGGATCCGGTCGAGTTCCTGCTGGCTGGTGGCGAAGGCCGCCCTGCCGGGGCTGCGCCGCAGCGCGGCGAGCAGGTCGTCGGGGTCGATCTCGCCCGGCTCCATGCAGCGGCAGCCGTCCAGCTCCGACCAGGCCGCCGCCAGCGACCCACCCTTGGTCAGCGCCATGAGCGGGGCCAGCTGGCTCTCCGGCAGGAACGGCTCGATCCCGGTGAGGTGCACCTCGGAGGTCATCAGCCGCAGCAGCGGGAGAAGCGTCTCGTCGATGCCGATCTCAAGCAGGTCGTTGTCGCAGAACGTGCCGAACAGGCGGCGGTCGGTGCCCCGCGACGCCCGGCGCAGGGCCGCCTCGGACTGGTCGATCGCCTCGGCGTCCCACACCTCGACGACCCCGATGGCCGTGTTGACGCCGACGCGGTGCCGCTGGGCGTAGGACCACGCCTCGTCGTCGGGCAGCACGGTCAGCAGCCAGTAGGTGTCCTCCTGCCGTACGACGACGCCGCGGTGGCCGGCGGACAGGCGCAGGGTGGCCACGCGGGGGTCCCGGCCGTTGCGCACCCGCTCGGGGTGCGGCGCGGCGAGGGAGTTGTGCAGGAACCGCCGCAGGGCGACGGTGGCGTCCCGGCGGGCCGGGGTGTCGAGGGCGCCGAGCTTCTTGACGAAGTCCGGTGAGATCGCGAGCCTGGGCATCTCCGGCTAACCCAACAGGGACAGGAGGTCGCGGTCCCCTCGCTCCCGGAGGCGGGTGAGGAGCTCGGTCTGACCGACGGGACCGGCGAGGCCGATCCTGGTGGCGATGACACGGCCCGCCTGCTCGCGGGTGCCTCCCGGCGCGGTGTAGCCCACCAGCCGGAGTGCCCGTGAGGTCTGGTCGCCGCCGCTCGCCGCCGGCAGGTGCCGTACCCGCAGCATCCCCTCGTCGGAGAGTGTGAGGAAGATGTGGCTTCCTTCCTTGGCCGCCATCTCCGTGAGGATCGGCTGGAGTGATCCGAGAGCCGGGTGGGCCTGCCACGAGAACGTGACGTCCCCTGTGGCGCTTCGCACGGTACGGCTGCCGCCCGGGGAGAGCCCGAGATAGGCGGCGAACCCGCTGGGCAGGGAGATCTCCGCTCCTTCCAGATGCTGCGCGCTCACGTCGACCCGCAGCCACCAGCGCCCGTCGGGCTGGCGGAAACAGCGCCGGGTGAGCGCGACGTCCTTCAACTGGCCTTGCTGTTTCGCCGGTGAGTCCGGCGGGGAACCGGGCGGCGTGCCCGGAGAGAAACCTGGAGAGAACCCCGGCGAGAAGTGTGGTGCGAGGCCCGGGGCGGGATCCGGAACCGGGCCGGGGACGAGCGCCGGGACGCTCGGCGGAAGGCTCGGGGTCGAGCCTGGGG